>DATGCC010000887.1:0-2805 GCA_035312345.1 Rhodothermales bacterium | reverse complement strand
CGAAGAGGCCATCGAGCAGGAAGTCTATCTGGGCAACCTGCCTGCCATGACCGAGCGTGGCACGTTTGTCATCAACGGAGCCGAGCGTGTCGTCGTATCGCAGTTGCACCGTAGCCCGGGTGTGTTCTTTGGGCAGAGCATTCACCCAAACGGCACCGAACTGTTCTCGGCCCGCGTCATCCCATTCCGGGGGTCGTGGATTGAGTTTTCCACAGACGTGAGCGACGTCATGTGGGCCTACATCGACCGCAAGAAAAAGCTGCCGGTGACGACGCTGCTGCGTGCCCTCGGCTTTTCCGATACGGAAGAGCTGGTCAATATCTTCGATCTGGCGGACAGCATCAGTGCCAAGACGAAGAAAAGCTACAAAGCGGCTGTTGGCCGGAAGTTGGCGACCTCCGTGACCGTCGAGAAAATCACAGAAGTGATCGACGAGGACACGGGCGAAGTCATTGAAGAGCACAAAGAGCGTGAGGTCGTTCTCCCGACCGATCACGAGTTGACGGAAGATGACTACGACAAGCTCAAAGAAGCGGGGATTGAGAAAATTTTCGTCCTCCGCGACGAAGAAGAGGAGAGCGCGCTTGACAAGACCACGCTCGTCAACACGCTGAAAAAAGACCCGGCGCACTCCGAAGCAGAAGCGCTGGAATACCTCTATTTGCAGTTGCGCGGCTCCGAAGCGCCCGACATCGACACGGCGCGCGGCGTGCTGGAGCGGCTGTTCTTCAGCGAGAAACGCTACGACCTCGGCGATGTGGGCCGCTACCGCATCAACAAGCGTCTCAAAGTGGATGTCCCCCAGGACACGCTGACGCTGACGCGCGAAGACATCGTGGCAATCATCAAAGAGTTGGTCGCGCTGAAAAACGGCAAGAGCAACGTCGATGACATCGACCACCTTGGCAACCGTCGCGTCCGGACCGTGGGTGAGCAGTTGGGGTCACAGTTCTCGCTGGGCCTTGCTCGCATGGCACGGACCATCAAGGAGCGGATGAACCTGCGTGACGCGGAGAACTTCACGCCGCAAGATCTGGTCAATGCCCGTACGGTGTCGAGCGTCATCAACACATTCTTCGGGACGAACCAACTCAGCCAGTTCATGGACCAGACGAACCCGCTGGCCGAACTGACGCACAAGCGCCGTATGAGTGCACTCGGGCCGGGTGGCCTGACCCGCGAACGCGCGGGCTTCGAGGTGCGCGACGTGCATTACACGCACTATGGTCGCCTTTGTCCGATTGAGACGCCGGAAGGTCCGAACATTGGTCTGATCTCGTCGCTCTGCGTGCATGCCAAAATCAACGACTTTGGCTTCATCGAGACGCCCTACCGGCTGGTGAAGAAAGGCAAGGTAACGGACGAGATCGTGTATCTTTCCGCCGAGGAGGAAGACGATGCCATCATCGCGCAGGCCAACGCGCCTATCGATGACAAAGGCAACTTCCTCAACGAGCGCGTCCGCTGCCGGTATCGGGGTGACTTCCCGACGGAGACGCCGGAGAACATCCAGTACATGGACATCGCGCCGAACCAGATCGTCTCGCCGTCGGCCTCGATCATTCCGTTCCTGGAGCACGACGATGCCAACCGCGCCCTGATGGGCTCGAACATGCAGCGCCAGGCGGTGCCGCTGTTGCGGTCGGATGCACCGATTGTCGGCACTGGCCTGG
Source organism: Rhodothermales bacterium (assembly GCA_035312345.1). Classification (GTDB taxonomy): domain Bacteria; phylum Bacteroidota; class Rhodothermia; order Rhodothermales; family DATGCC01; genus DATGCC01. Next base: position 1,132 of record DATGCC010000887.1, on the reverse strand, counting down.
AGCACCGCGTTGCTCGCGATTCGCGGGCCGTGGTCGTCGCGGAAGGTCCTGGCGTCGTCGAATATGTGGATGCGCGCAAGATTGTCATCCGCTACGATGAAGATGCTGAGGACTCCGATCTGGCGTTCGAGGAGCCGGTCAAGGAATACGAACTGACCAAGTTCCGCCGCACCAACCAGGACACGGCTGTCAACCAGACGCCCATTGTGAAAGTCGGCGACCGCGTCGAGAAAGACACCGTGCTGACTGACGGGTTTGCCACCGACAGAGGCGATCTGGCGCTCGGCAAGAATGTGCTCGTGGCCTTCATGCCGTGGCGCGGCTACAACTTCGAGGACGCCATCGTGCTCTCGGAGCGGCTCGTGTCTGAGGATGTATACACCTCGGTTCACATCGAAGAGTTTGAACTCCAGGTGCGTGACACCAAGCGCGGTGAGGAGGAACTGACGCGCGAGATCCCGAACGTCTCGGAAGAGGCGACGAAGGACCTCGACGAGCGCGGCATCATCCGTCTCGGAGCCGAAGTGAAAGCGGGCGACATCATCGTCGGCAAGATCACGCCAAAAGGGGAGACCGACCCTACGCCAGAAGAGAAACTGCTCCGCGCCATCTTCGGTGACAAAGCGGGCGACGTGAAAGATGCTTCGCTGAAAGCCCCGCCGGGCATGAGCGGCGTCGTCATTGATACCAAGCTGTTCAGCCGCCGCAAGCTCGATCCGGCGACCAAGAAGCGCGAACAGCAGCGCCTCTCGGCCATCGATGAAGCCTACGAAAGAGGACTTGCTAATCTGGATGAACAGTTCTGGAAGAAGCTTTTCGGACTTATCGAGGGCAAAAGCTCCGGTGGCATTGAGACCCGAGACGGGGTTGTGATTGTGTCGAAAGGCGCAAAAATCACGCAGGACGCCTTTGAGGAAGTAGCAGCGCGCCAGATCAGCGGGCGGCAGGCGTTCACCGACGACAAGAAGTTGAACGAGCAGGTCCGCAAGCTCATCCAGAACTACACATCGGTCTTCAACCGTATCGAAGGCGAATCGAAGCGCGAGAAGCACCGCGTGCAGATGGGCGACGAACTACCGCCGGGTATTGTGCAGCTTGCCAAAGTCTACGTCGCTAAAAAGCGCAAGATTTC
>DATGCC010000886.1:0-2269 GCA_035312345.1 Rhodothermales bacterium | reverse complement strand
CTCCGCTTCGGCGGCGAGGTCACGCGGCACGCCTTTTCGGATCACGTCCGGCTCTCTTACAACGTTTCCGACCCGGACCTCGACCGCGCTGGGTTCCGGCTGGACTCGCTCGTCCAGAGCCAGCCCTCGGACGAGGCGGCGCTGTTTGTGCAAGATGCCTGGGATGTGACGCCGCGCCTGCGCCTGCAACCGTCGTTGCGCTGGAGCTTTTTTCGATCCGAGAGGAATGCCCCGGCCTCCTATTCCGCGATGGAACCACGCTTCGATGCCCGCTTCTTGCTGCGCGATAACCTCAAGCTGAAAGCCGGGGTCGCCGTCCTGCGGCAGTACCTCCAGCAGGTGACCGACGAACTACTCGTCCTCCCCTTCGACCGCTGGGTGCCTGCCGATAAAACCATTGCACCAGCGGAGGCGTGGCAAGTAGCTGCCGGGATCGAAATAGCCTTCCAGGATCATTACTATCTCGATGTGGAGGCGTACTATCGGGATCTCGACGGCCTCTTGCATTTTTCGCCTGCTGCCGAGCGCAACCTGCGCGACAACCTCGACCTCGGCGGCCTCTACGACGACCGATCAGCCATCGTCACGCGCTTTGGTCCTATTGCTCACGACTTCATCACGGGCTCAGGCGAGAGCTACGGGGTGGATATCTTCCTTGAACGCCGGGGCACGCGCCTCACCGGCACGCTCGGCTATTCGCTGTCCTGGGCGAACCAGCAATTCGATGCCCTCAACCAGGGCCAGCCTTTTCCAGCCTTCTACGACCGCCGCCACGACCTCACGCTCACTGGTCTCTACCGCTTCCATGAAAACCTGCGCCTGTCAGGGGCGTGGACGTTTCAGACCGGCGCACCCGTGCATCTCCCCATCGGCTACTACGATTTCTCCGACCACCCTGCAACCACACCCGAACAACAGCAAAGTCGCTTCACTAGCGACATACCCGACTGGCAGCAGTATGCCTCCCGCAACCGCTACCGCCTGCCCAGCTACCACCGCCTTGATGCCGCTCTCACCTGGCAGAGCCGCTTTTTGCAGTCACTCAATGGCGAAGGCGGACGCTGGACGTTCAGTGTGTACAACCTCTACAACCGCATCAACCCCGTTACCCTGGTCGCCCTCAACGGCGAGTCAAGCACAGAAGATAGACCCGCCAAGCCTCCCCGCCTGCTCAAACTTGGCGTGCTACCTATCATCCCATCAATTGCGCTAACCTTTGCGTTTTAACCCCCTCTTTATGCCTCCGCTCCCGAAACTTTGGTCGCTGTGTTTACTCCTCTTACTGGCGGGTTGCCTGACTGAAGTGGATCCCCGCGATGTCGATTTCGAGCCGGTGCTGGTGGTGCAATCCTTCCCACAACCGGGGCAGCCGGTCACCGTCCAGCTAACTCGCACGACGCCACTGTGGGACCCGTCGCAGTATCGCGTCCTCCACACTTCGCCTACGGATTCGTTCTACGTGTGGGATCAGACGCCGGATTTTGTGGCTGGCGCAGAGGTGCGGTTGCGCGTCAACGACGAGACCGATTATCTGTTACGGGAAGACTCGACGGGCTACTACAGCCTACCGCTGGCTACCTACCAGCCTGCACCACAGGACCACCTGCATCTGACGATCATGACGGATCAGCAGAGCGTACAAACAGAAACTGTGCTACCGCAACCCCTGCGCGATTATACTTTTTCTTTTGAAGCCATGCCGCTCGTTGTAGATACGGCGGTAACTCGAACGGGGCCAAACACCAGTGGTACCGTGTATTTTTACTATCAGCAGGTGGTAACACAAGTTTCGTTTACTGATCCTGCAAACCAGTCGGATTTTTATCTCTTTCACTTGAAACAGATATCCTCTCGCCCCCCTCCTGGCCCAGATCGTTTTTCTCAATGCAGTGGATCGCCTTTCAGCGGAGATGAGTCGCTCTATTCTCTGAGGAACGACGCGAAAAAGCAAGATGAGCGCTTTACAGCCCAGGAGGGTTGGCGGGTGAATGCTCGATTCCAGGCTTCCTTGTTTCCTGATGCCGAAGACCGTGTCGCTACCTGCCTGCTGCGCGCCACGCTCGTGCAATATGGCCCAGAATACGACCGTTTCCTAAAGATTGACTATCAACCAGCCAGCAGCGAGACCGGCTCGAACATCCAGGGCGGTCTTGGCCTTTTCACCGGCATCGTCATCCACGACACGACCTTTACTCTCATGCTGGGCGCAAAGGACGCGATCAAGTCCGCATGTTGCTGTAAAAAGCCTTCCTCCCATGTAGGGCTCTTC
>DATGCC010000885.1:0-13174 GCA_035312345.1 Rhodothermales bacterium | reverse complement strand
GTCGGGTGTGCCGGATACGACGTTGTAGCGACCGACGACGAGCGAGCTGTAGGCCTGCGCCGTGGTACCTAAGCCCATGGCGGTAGCGTAATTGCCGTCGGCCGTGGTGCTCCGTCCCATCGCGGTAGCGTTTTCGCCGCTGGCCGTCGTAATAAAGCCCATCGCGGTAGCGTTTTCGCCGCTGGCCGTAGTGCTTCCGCCCATAGCGGTAGCGTTTTGGCCTTCGGCCGTGGTATTCTGCCCCATCGCGGTGGAGCTATGGCCGCTGGCTGTGGTGCCATTGCCCATCGCGGTAGCATAATCGCTGCTGGCCGTGGTGCTACTCCCCATAGCGGTAGCGTTATCGCCGCTGGCTATGGTCTCAACGCCCATGGCGGTAGCGAAATCGCCGCTGGCCGTGGTACCCCATCCCATTGCAATGGACATACTGCCGCTAGCTGTGGTATTGAAGCCCATCGCGGTAGAGTAAGAGCCGATGTTGCCACCGTCCCACTGCGTGCCGTCGACGGAACCCACACGGAAAGCTGCCCTTGTTGGATACCACATCAAACGCACACCCGGCCCGGTCGCAGGAATCTCTCCTACGCCGAATGCACCTCGAAGCGCGAAGCCGCCATCCGCGTAGAGCATCAGGCGAGACGCGCCGCCGGGGCCCCTGGCCTGCATCAGGGTATCGAGTTGGGCCATAGCCAGAGAGGGTACGCCACCGAGCAGAATGAGCATCCATACAGTACGCATGACATCCGTTTTTTGTGAGGGGGGAACGTAGGCATCAGCGGGCTAGGTCGTCGGCAAAGCTTTACCCTCCACGTCGATGCAGCCATCCGAAGGGCGATCTTGTCGAGGCGAGGGATGGGTGCAGCGCTTCGTAGCAGCCCCTGTGCTTGCGTATCGTCGAAGGGCAAATCTCATAGCTTACTCGCCTGGCGTGCGATCCGTCGTCCAGATGCCGCGGTGGAGCTTCCAACCCTCCGGGGTACGCAGATCCCGACATACGTCCAACCATACTAGGTTACATGCCCCAAGTCCGGTATCACGCATTTGCGGGATATTTCCCCTGTATTCACAGCCTGGAGAGCGACTATCGGATCAACGTCAGCCTGCGGGTCTGCGTGTGCGCCCCCGCCTCCAGTCGGTAGAGGTACACCCCGCTCGGCAACGACCCCGCATCAAAGACCACCTCGCCGCGTGGTACCCACCTAGTGAGAAGCAGCTTTCCGTGTCGATGGGGTAGCTTCAGCACGGAGCGCGTCGAATTTGTGCAGCAGAGCCTTGATCTCGCGTCCCTGGGTCTCGAGCGCTTCCCGCAGCGCGGTGATCTCGCCTTGCTGCGTCTTCAGCGCCTCCACGAGCACCGGTAGCATCGCCTGGTAGTTCACCGACAGATAGCCCGCCTCGTCCTCATGCACGATTTCTGGAAGCACCTCGGCGACCTCCTGCGCCAGAAAGCCCAGCTGTTGTCCCGGCTCCCACTCCGGATGCTGCGCACGGTCCCACGCGTAGGAGACGCCTCGCAGGCCCGCGACCAGGTCCAGGGGATCATCGAGGGGCCGTATGTCCCGCTTGAGCCGCGCATCGGAGGTGTTGACGAAGTCGGTGGCCCTGACCGTCCCATTAACATCGAGCCTGGATGAGGGGGTCGTCGTGCCGATGCCAACGCGGCCGTTGTAGACGATCGTCATGCGCGGTTGTCCACCGTTGTAGATCGCGAAGAAGCTAGAGTCGGTCTGCTCCATGCGCAGCGGCCAGGAGTGGGTGGTCTTGAGGCGGAGGGCGGTGGTGGGGGTATTGGTGCGCACCTCGAGCGCGTCGGCAGGGGAGGCGGTCCCCAGGCCGAGTCGGCCATTCTTGAGTAGCGTCAGGGCATTCGAGCGATTGCCACTGTTCTGGCCGTTGCCAGCGACGAAGAGCGGTTCGGTCTCGACCCACGCGTCGGGTGTGCCGGAGACGAGGTTGTGGCGACCGATGACAAGCGAACCCATGGCCTGCGCCGTGGTGCCATTGCCCATGGCGGTAGTGTTATAGCCGCTGGCCATGGTACTGTAGCCCATTGCGGTGGAGCTACTACCGCTGGCCTCGGTGGCTTCGCCCATCGCAGTAGTGTTATAGTTGCTGGCCGTCGTCTCAATGCCCATGGCGGTAGAATAGGAGCCGCTGGCCGTGGTACCAAAGCCCATCGCGGTAGAGTAAGAGCCGATGTTGGCATCGTCCCACTGCGCTCCGTCGACGAAGCCCGCACGGAAAGCGGCCCTTTTTGGATACCACATCAAACGCACACCCGGCCCGGTCGCAGGAATCGCTCCTACGCCGAACGCACCTCGAAGCGCGAAGCCGCCATCCTCCAAGAGCAACAGGCGAGACGCGCCACCGGGGACCCTGGCCTGCATCAGGGTATCGAGTTGGGCTGTGGCCAGAGAGGGTACGCCACCGAGCAGAATGAGCATCATTACAGTACGCATGACATCCGTTGTTTATGAGGGTCGCACTTAGGCGTCAGAGGGCTGGTTCGTCGGCTACCGGGCACCACCACCCTTCTGTGAGGCGCAAGATGTTTAGCCCTCGGGCCATCTACGACCCCTTACTTGAGCAGGGTCAACCTGCGGGTCTGCGTGTGCACCCCCGCCTCCAACCGGTACAGATACACCCCGCTCGGCAGCGACCCCGCATCGAACATCGCCTCGTGATGCCCTGGCCCCTTCACGCCATCGACGAGCACCGCTACCTCACGGCCCAGTCCGTCGTATACCACGAGTCGCACCCGCTCCGACCTGGGCAGCGCATACCCAATCACCGTCCGAGGGTTGAACGGGTTAGGGTAGTTCTGCGCCAGCACAAACGACGAGGGCACCACGGCTTCCTCCACGTCCGCGCCGTCGGCATCTTCTCCCTCCGCTACGCTCGTAACCGTCAGCACCGTCAGCACCACACGCGACGGCTCATAGACGACATCGAAGGCCACGCTCGAGGGCATCACTACCTCGGCGAATCGGCCCGTGAGGCTATCTGCTCGCACGATCTCGAAGGTCTGCCCCGCCCGAGGCACGAAGTCCTGAACCAGACGCACCCGCAAGGTACCACCGAGTGCTGCCATGCCGGTGACTTCGAGCCGGTCGTAGGTGCCCTCCTCGCTCCCGCCGAGTTCGATCTCGAGCGCGCCCTCTGCGGTCTGTGCGTAGCCTGCCGCGGCGGTGAAGGTGCCCGCCGCGCTGGCCGAGTCACCGGGGGTGATCGTGCCCTGGTTGGTAATCGGGAAGGGCCAGGCAAGGCTGCCGCCGAGCACGCCACCGGGGTGGAAGAACACCGTGTCGGCGAGTATGATGGCACCGGCACGAGCGAAGAGCGTGTCGGTGGTCACCGCCTGCTCCTCCTGCTGCGCCTTCGTAGCGAGGCCGTCCTCGGGGCCCTCTGCAGCGGCAGGGGGGATGATCCGCCCGACGTTGAGCACGCCGCCGCTGACATCGAGCAGGGCATGGCTGCCCAGGCGCAGCTTCTTGAGAGCCGCTGTGCCCCCACCACTGAGCTTGAGTTGCACCTGTGCCCGGTTCGTCTCACTGCAGCCCAGACACAACGCCCTGGCCTCTAGCAGTGAACCCGGTCCATCGACGAGCACGTTCCCGTCGCCGAAGAAACCGACGACGACCTGGCGCGCAAAGAGCGCCCCGCTGCCGGTGATGCTCACCGCACCGAAGCCCTCGAAACCCACGTAGAGATCCTGCAGATCGGCCACACTTCCGGTACCGTCGACCGTGAGGGCACCCCTACTCACCTGACCAGAACCCACGATGAGCGTGGCCGGCCTGACGTCTAGAAAGCCCCCGGTGCCGACGAAGAGCTGCCCTATCGTGGCCGCGCCAATGGTGCCCGCCCGCAGGCGGAGTACCGCGTGGCCTGTGACGAAGACATGGTTGACAGCGGCCCCCTGGCCTACCGTCAACGCATCGGTCGCGACCTCGGCCAGGTTATCGATGAACAGATCGCTCTCAGCTGCCTGGTCCAGCCCCATGTCGATCTGCTTGGCGGCGAGTTGGGTGCCCTTGCCACGGACGCTGACACTGCCCAGGCCCGCACGACCGATGACGAGCGCGGCCAGGTCATCGGCCTCGGCTCCGTCGCTGAGTGTGAGGTCCCCCTCGCCTGCCCCGCCCACGGTCACGGTGCCGTGGCTACGCAGCAGCGAGCCTGTACCGCGGACGGTGAGCACTCCGGTGCTGCCCGGCTGCTGACCCAGCAGGAGGAAGCCCCCGTTGCCGACGAACTGCCCTGCCTGCTCGACGGTGACCTCCGCCGTCCCCTCTTGGCCGAGGATGCCGTTTTGGACAAGGACGACCTCCGAGGGGGCCTGGCCCTCACCACTGATGCGGAGCGTGCCCCGGCCCTGGTCGAAGCGGCCCAGTTGCAACTCGTGCGCCGTGAGGCTGCCGCCACCGCTGACGGTGATCTCGCCGCTGCCCTGGCCGGTGAAGAGCGTGGTGCTGACCGTCGCCAGGGCGTCGGCCGAGACGGTGAGCAGGCCCTGGCCGCCCTGGTCGGCGAGCGCGAGGGCCTCGGCCACGAGATCGGTGCCCTCGCCCGAGACGGTGAGGGTGCCCTGGCTGCCCTGCTCCCGGCCCACGCAAAGGAGACCACCGATGTCGGCTGCGGCTTTGTCCTCGAGCGTGAAGGAGGCCTGACCACGCGTGCCCACGGTCACATCCACCTCGGGTCCTGCCGTCTCGAGACGTGTCCCCTCACCGAGGAACCGGGCCTGGGCCTGGGCATCGGCGGCCAGGGCCATCTCGAGTTCCCCCCTGAGGAAGACCCGGCCGACCCCGACATCGAGTTGGCCTTCGCTACCAGCCTCCTCACCCAGGTGGATCTCACGGACCTCGAGCCGTCCCTCGGTCATCAGCATCTCGCCCTGGCCCTGGTGCCCCAGCACGAGGCGGTCGGTGACCATCCGGGCCTGCGGCTCCCACAGAAAGAGAAAGCCCCGTGTGCCCGGTTCATCGCCGGCCAGGACCTTGTTGGGGGCGAGTTCGCCGCCGTCGAAGACCTCGGCGGTGCCGCCGCCGTTGAGGTGCAGGGCATCGCCAGCGGTGAGGTGCCCGCCGTCGCCGATGGTGACCTGAGCGTTCTCGCCGGAGACGTCGATACGGCCGGGCGTGGTGAGTGTGCCGTTTTCGATGGTGAGTGCGCTCGTGGCCTCGACCGAGACAGGAGCTCGGTCTCCGCATTGGCGGTTGAGCGTGTAGGTGTTGCCCGCCAGGGCGAAGGTAGGCTGCGCGCCGCTGGTGACGCGGAGGGTGTTGTTAACGACGCTCTCGGAGAAGGAAACGGGGAAAAGGCCCGTGGGATAGTCGAAGAGGGCATCGTCGCTTTGGCCCGGCACCTCGCCTTCGAGCCAGTTGTTCTCGTTGGAGAAGCCCCCACCCTCGGGGATATTCCACTTGACCTCTGCCACATTGGCGCACGAGCAATCCGTGAAGGTCAACTCAAGACTGGATGCTTCCACTTTAGCATCATTCTCATAGTGCATCGTGAGTTTTCCATTGCTGGTTTTCAGCGCCTCGAGGATCTGGCTAGCAGAATATGTGCCGAGCATATCCAGCGTGTGCCTGAAGTACTCATCCTCATTGAATGACGGCATACGCGTTGCTCCGTCTAGCCATACTTCGTCGCCACCCATTTCGCATTCACTGGGATCCTGTACGTGCTCAGCTCCCTCTCCCAACGTCAGGCTGAGCGTGGCAGCATCTAGACTTCCCAGATTGGGCAGATCAAGCAGAAAATTGCCGCCTCGAGTGCGTGAGAAATCGAATTCCCAAGTTACCGTTTCATCACACCCATCGCCGAGTGGTGCGCCTGGATCAGGCGAGCCATGAGGTACAAAAGAGAAGTTACTCGCCCGTGCTGTCACCGTGCACGACTGGGCCAGGGCGCTGTGCCAGGGAGCACATAAGCAAAAAGACAAAACAGGCACAAAGATAGAGGTGAGGATCTGGTCGTGAGGGATGAAAAGGTCGTAGAGGCGTTTCATGGTTATCTAGGGTTTGAATCTGAGTGTCAACAGTGGCAACGCAGCATCAAGTCAGGCCGAGATCCCACGGGCACAGCAGGAGCGACCCCGTCGCCGTTTCCGCATAGTGACGTCCGCCCGCCTCCACCTCCCGTGCCAGGGCCCGCACGCTCCGGCCCGTCCGCACCGACGCCACTTCCACCGGCAACATCTCGCGCTCAGAGCCGCAGCCTACGCACCAGGCGCGTTGCGCCCGCCCCAACGGTCCGACCAAACGCACCTCTTCCTCTTCGATGATCATCTCGATCTTGCGTCGGCGGGGCATGGTGGCGTCAAGCAGAAGTGAAAGGAGCGTAGGATGAAGACCAGCCCCGCAGAGGCGAGGCGGGCCTGGCTCCATGATGCCGCCGAAAGGCCCTGAGAATCTTTGGCGTTTGTCTTAAAAAAACCTTAAATATTCCTAAATCCTCGTTATACAGGCCGAAATTAGCCGCACCGCCGCGCCCTTATCTTCATTATCTCCACGCAGTACCCGCGACCGGCTATGGACCTTTCCAACCTACACGACGACAAGCACCGCCCTGCCTCAGCGGCTCCCTCTGCCCTGACCGGTGCACCACGCTTTGCCTTCGGTCCCTTCCTGCTGCTGCCCACTGAGCGGCTCCTCCTGCATCACGACACCCCCGTCGATCTCGACCCCAAGGCCTTCGACACGCTCGTCTTGCTCGCCCGGCACAGCGGCAATCTCCTCTCCAAAGAGCACCTCATGGAGGCGCTCTGGCCCGACACGGTCGTCGATGAAAACTACCTCAGCGTCAACATCTCGAAGGTGCGCGCAGCTCTGGGTGAGACAGCCCGTGGTTGGCGCTACGTGGAGACGGTGCGCGGACACGGCTACCGCTTCCACGGCACCATCGATACCCGTCTCCTCGAAGAGACAGCGCCCACCTCTGCGGAAACGATCATCGCCCGGCGCACCCGCACCTACCTGACGATTGAGGAAGACCTTGACAGCGATGAACCGCGTGGCATTTTACAACCAGGACCAAGGACCCGCTATCCCTCCGCCGGGGTGGTACTCGCCAGCCTCACGCTCGTCCTACTGGCGGGGGCCGCCTGGTTGCTGAGCCGCGACACCCCCGGCGCGGACGAGGCGGCCCGCGCGCGCACGATGGCCGTGCTCCCGCTCGCCCCGCTGCATCCTTCCTCAGCAGCCCCAGCCCCCGATAGCGCGGCCTACCTGGGGTTGGGGCTGGCCGATGCACTGATCACGAAGCTGAGTAACCTTGACGCGCTCCTCGTGCGTCCCACCAGCGCTGTCACCCGCTTCGCCAGAACCCCTGCCGAGACAGCAGCTACCGATCCGGTGACTGCCGGGCGCGACTTGCAGGTCGAGGCGGTGCTACAGGGCCATGTGCAGCAGACCGGCGAGCGCCTGCGCGTGACATTGCAACTGGTGGACGTAGCGAGCGGACAGACGCGCTGGTCGGGGTCGTTCGACGAGGCGTTCACCGATGTATTCGCCGTGCAGGAGGCCATCGCGTCTCAGGTAGCGCGGGCGCTGGCCCTGGAACTCGACCCGGCGGCGCGGCGGCGTCTGGCCACACGAGAGACGGAGCATGCAGAGGCGTACCGGTCGTACCTGAAGGGCCGGTATTTCTGGAACAAGCGCACGGGGGTGGCGCTGGCCGAGAGTCGTCATTACTTCGAGGAGGCGCTCGACCTGGACCCCACCTACGCACGCGCTTGGGCCGGACTGGCCGACGCCTACGCCCTCTTGGGTAACTTCGGCGCGATGAAACCCTCAGAGGCCTACCCCCGCGCCCGGCAGGCAGCTACGCAGGCCCTGCAGCTAGACAGCACGCTGGCCGACGCCCATACCGTGCTGGCCTTGACGCTACGGGATTACTACTGGGATTGGCACGCAGCAGCACACCACTTTCGGCAGGCAGTACGGTTCGGCCCCAACAATGCGACGGCCCATCATCAATACGCCGTAGAATACCTGTCGGTCATGGGGCACCACGAGGAAGCTATTGAGAGGGCCGAGCAAGCCGCGTTCCTCGACCCACTCTCGCTCATGATCAGCGCCGACCTGGGGCGGGTCTACTACGCCGCCCGCCAGCCGGATCGAGCCATTGCACAGCTTGAAGAGACGCTGTCGATGAATCCGGACTTCTTCATGGCAAGGCTCTACCTCGGCATCGCCTATCTGCAGAAAGGATGGCCCGAAAGAGCCATTCCGATTTTTGAGCGGGCACGGCAGGCATCGGGGGACAGTCTCGGTCCCAACCCGAACACCATCGCCTATCACGGCGTCGCCCTCGCGCGGGCCGGGCGAGAGGCCGAGGCGCGGCAGGCCCTCAACGAACTGTATACATTGAAGCGAAAACGCTACGTGCCCCCGTACTGGCTGGGCTTTCTTCACGGCAACCTCGGCGAAATGGATAGGGCCTTCGCGTGGCTCGACAGTGCCTACGCACATCGCAACCTGCATCTGATTTATCTGAAAGACTCGCCCATGCTGTCGGATTTTCGGCATGATGATCGTGCGACGAACTTGCTCGAACGCATGGGGCTTTGACGAGGCCGTTCAATGGATGGGGGCGACACGCAGGCTTCCGCTCGATGATCCAAACCAGTTGTTACAATGCGAATTAAGGGTTGAAGGGGAGCAGAAAGAGGGCTGCCGCGAGCCGTCCAAAGATATGCACCATCAACCCCTTGTAGGAACGCACCTTCGAGGCTATCTCAATACCGATCTGCTTCTGCTGTCATGGCAGAGGCCGCGTTGGTTGCCATGTCGGGTGTAGCCGTTTTTAACGATATTGGTGCTGTGGCAGTGGGGGCACCAGTGGGTAATGCTGGTGACAATCATGACTCAGAAGGGACTGCTTGAAGTGGGCACTCCAACTTAATATCCTCCTGGGCTCCCTGCTGCGATCAACACCTTCGAAGCACTACCCAATTTTAATAGTCTTCACATGGGCTTATCAGCCCAATGAGATTCAAGACTTCGATGTGCAAAGCAGGCTGATCACAAATGCTTCATCCGCAAACTTTCAAGGACGCGATATTAAAATCGGCCAATTCAGCATCCATTGAGGGTGCATATGTAACCCCATGTATAAATTATGCAAAAATGATTTACGACTCTTAGCAAATAAGAGGCGGCAGAAATAGTTCAATGTCAGACCAAACGGTAGCGGAGTAAGTCGGGCTGCAACTCTAGATGTATTCGGGCTAGAACTCATGTATCTCAGTGCATGCTTCAGCAACAGTATCAAGTACCACGGCCAGATATAGAAAGCCTGCTGCCTGAATTAGACGAGCGATGCGCTTGCTGCCGATGTGCACGCTGTGCCTCTTCAACTCGGCATGCACGCGAAGCGCTCCATAGGTGCCCCGTGACCATGGATCGAATCTGTTCGGTCAACATCTCGTCATCTCTTGCTTGCTGTGAGAGAGCTCTCTTTCGCCACGCGTCGTAGCCACTAGTGGATACACGCAGCATGCGGCATATCGTGGCGAGGGGAATTCGGCATGGTGTGCCTTTATGAACGCGAAGATCGCTTCGGTATCACGTTCATCTCCTGGGCAAACCAGGTCGCTGCCTTTGCAAGAATGTCGCGCTCCTGTTGCAAACGGCGCAATTCTTTGCGCAGGTGGCGCAGTTCCTCGCGTTCAGGCGAGGAACTGCCATTGCTATGGCTGCCCTCATCCATCTTGGCCCGTTTGATCCAGCTTCGGATGGTCTGCTCGGAGGGCTCGAACTCCCCGGTAAGTTGGCGAGGTGTAAGGCCTGCTTGGGTTAGTTCACGATCTGTTGGCGAAACGGGAGGGGGTACTGTGGGCGTGTTCTTGGCATGGGGATCTCTTCTCTGGATTAAAGCGAAAGATAGTGCACCAAACCGGGTCAACTCCACTCTATAACATAATGTATATGATGTATAACCCACTGAAGTGGTTCGTAAACAACTCTATATCACCGAAGGGCAAGACCAAGCCCTCAAGCACGAGGCCCAATCACTCGGCATCTCTGAAGCTGAACTCGTCCGGCGTGCCATCGATGAACTTCTGCAAGGAAAGACAGGACACAGTGTCCGGCAGCGAGAGGCCCTATCCGAGCTCATAGGTCACACAAAGTGCCTGGCTAAAAATCATCGTTTGCCTCAGCATTACCTTTTCGACCGCGAGACGCTCTACGCCGAACGGGAGCAGCGCCAACATCAACCGACCAAATAGGCCGGTATGCTGCGGTATCTGCTCGATACCAACCTGCTGATCTACTGCTTCGACGGTGCGAACTCGGACAAGCAGACCCGTGCCTTGGAGGTCATTCGCCGCGTTGGGGCCTTTCCCAATGCGGCCTTGCCTGCTCAAGCACTTGCTGAGTTTGCCAATGTGGCGATGCGACGGCTCGACCCACCGCTCTCCCCGAACGAGGTCTACCGGCAGGTAGAATTATATACACAGGTTTTCCCCATACTTCCCCTTACGCCTGCCGTCGTACTGGAGGCACTTCGTGGGGTGCGCGATCATCAGTTCTCTTACTATGATGCCCAGATATGGGCGGCGGCCAGACTTAGCCAGATTCCTCTGCTCTTGAGTGAGGATTTTTCGTCCGACGCCACCGTTGAAGGAGTAACGGTCCTTAATCCATTAGATGCGACGTTCGACATGAGCGACCTTTAGCGCCTACACCTTCTAAAGACCCTACCACAAATGTCTTGATTCCAAATAGGAAACCACTCTCTCCACACATGCCTCCTCCGACTCCTGATCCGTATGAAGAACCAACTCAGGATCATCTGGTGCCTCATAGGTTGCCGAAACCCCAGTGAAGTTGAGAATCTCTCCCTCCAACGCCTTTTTATACAAACCCTTTGGGTCCCGCCTCTTGAGAACATCCAGCGACGCATCAACATGCACCTCGACGAAACGATCCTCTGGAAAAAGTCCCCTCACCCACCCACGATCCCTACGGTAGGGCGACACAAAGGTGCACAGCGTCACGCAGCCCTGTTCAAAAAATAACCGGGCCACCTCGCCGACACGACGAATGTTCTCAGCACGATCATCCGGTGAGAAACCAAGATCACCACACAGGCCGTGTCGCACATAATCCCCGTCTAGCAACATCGTCTGGCATCCCCGCTCGAAAAGGCGCTCCTCAACCTTTCGGGCAATGGTGGTCTTGCCCACTCCAGAAAGACCAGTAAACCAAACTACAACAGATTTATGACTATTTCGCTCTTCGCGCCTCTCACGTTCAAGGCCAAGACCTTCCCAAACTACGTTGGGTGACTTCTTTTCATCCACCTCAGCCACTGTATCAGTATGCGTTCCAAGTGGATCCACATCTTGGGCAACCCCCCGAATCATGCCAGCACCAACGGTGTTGTTAGTGTCGGGATCGATCAGAACAAAGTTGCCAGTACGGCGATTGAGACGGTAAGGATCAAAGAAAAGCGGCTGTGTTGTTGCCAACTCAACGCGTCCTATATCGTTGAGATTGAAAACATGCGCAATTTCTCGGTGCAGCGTATCGACATTGAAGCGATAGATGATCTTCGAAATATAAGCCGGTACCCGGCGCGTCGTATGCTGTAGTAGATATTCCTTGCCTGACTCCAGGGCGGTCTCTCCCATCCAACATAGATCAGCATCCAGCCTACTTTCCACCAAAGGGCGATTCCGCGCCCTAACGATCATATCCCCTCTGCTAATATCAAGCTCATCCTCTAACTCTAAAACCACAGCATCCTCAGGACCTGCCTCCTCAAGCTCGTGTTCAAAAGTGTTGATTGACTTAATGCGAGAGGCTTGACCAGAAGGCAACACCACTACTTCTTCTCCAGACCTTATGCTACCAGAGGCCACATGACCAGCAAATCCTCGAAAATCTTGATGTGGCCTAATTACATATTGCACGGGAAAGCGAAAATCGATGAAGTTGTGCTCGGCTCCCACCTTAACGGTTTCCAAATGGTGAAGCAGCGTTGGCCCAGAATACCAAGGGGTATGCTCACTCTTCTCCACCACATTATCTCCTAGTAAAGCAGATATAGGAACATAAACGATGTTATCGATCTCCAGCTTTTCTGCAAAAGCATTGTAATCATCCACAATGCTCTGGAAAACCTCTTCATCATACCCCACCAAGTCCATCTTATTGACAGCCACAACCATGTGCGGTATTTGCAGGAGTGAAGCAATAAACCCATGACGGCGTGACTGCGTAAGCACACCGCTGCGAGCATCAATCAGCACAATTGCAAGCTCTGCCGTTGATGCCCCAGTCACCATATTGCGCGTATACTGCTCGTGACCCGGCGTATCGGCGATGATAAACTTACGCCGCGGCGTAGCGAAATACCGGTAGGCTACATCAATGGTAATGCCTTGCTCACGCTCAGCACGGAGACCATCAGTCAGGTATGCTAAGTTGACATGCCCATCCCCTTGCATCTCGCTGGTGCGTTGCAAGGCTTCGTATTGATCTTCGAAAATTGATTTGGAATCGTACAGCAACCGCCCGATGAGTGTACTTTTGCCATCATCCACACTGCCTGCCGTCGTAAAGCGAAGAAGATCCATTTTATCGAAATGAGTTATTGTTTAGAGTTACCACACGTCCTGCTCGTCGCAAGTGAGCTTAAGCACAACCGCATGAACAGTACAACGAAGGAAGTATCGCCTCCCCCCTACCCTTCTCTAGAAATATCCGCGACGCTTACGATCTTCCATAGCGGCTTCAGAGCGCCTGTCATCGGCCCGCCCCCCTCGCTCCGTAACTCGTGCTGCAGACACCTCCTGAATAATCTGGTCTAACGTGCTCGCCTCTGATTCTACTGCCCCTGTGCAAGTCATGTCACCGATGGTGCGGAAGCGAACCTGCCGCACCTCGGAAGTTTCACCCTCCATCAGGGTGATAAACTCGCAATTCGCCAGCAACGTACCGTCCCGGCGGACAACCTCTCGTTCATGAGAGAAATACAGACTGGGTATATCAACCGCTTCCCGAGCGATGTATTGCCAAACGTCCATCTCCGTCCAATTACTCAGCGGAAACACCCGGAAATGCTCGCCGAGATGTTTCCGTCCATTGTAGAGGTTCCACAACTCAGGGCGCTGGTTCTTGGGATCCCATTGACCAAACCGGTCTCGGTGAGAGAA
>DATGCC010000884.1:0-3069 GCA_035312345.1 Rhodothermales bacterium | reverse complement strand
TGCCAGCGGTTGAAGACTTCTCTATCCTGGGTACGATCTTTTCATCCACCGTCTTCCCTGACCGTGCGCCCGAAGGGCATGTCCTGCTGACTACGCTCCTCGGCGGAGCCCGCCATCCCGACCTCGCCCGGCAACCTGCTGACACGCTGTCCGATACGGTTTTGCGCGATCTGCACCGGTTGCTTGGCCTGCGTGGCAGTCCGGTTTTCGCCCGGCACCACACCTGGCCCCACGCCATTCCGCAATACGCGCTCGGCTACGGCACTGTAAAGAACCTGCTCGACGAATTAGAAGACTCTCAGCCGGGCCTCTTCTTTGCTGGGAATTATCGCCAGGGTATCTCTGTGGGCGACACCATAGCATCTGCTGATGAATCGGTCCAAAGGCTAGTTCTGTGGGCCTAGCGCTTTCCGTTCTTGTTATTACCTGTTCCCTGCCAAGACACTAGCTCTAAGCGCCCACGATCCGAGACGGCTGCCGAGCCCAGACATTGATTGAACCGAGCCGCAACGACTCCCTGCTCCTGGGTCAATATCAAGCTCATCGTTCCGAAACCACCGCAGGTGTGTTTGAGCAAACGCGTTTCGCCCCCGTCAACTGCTACGGTATCGTTTGATGCGGGATGAAAGCGCCTCACGGGTTGTGTTGCGAATGGATGCAACACATGCCCATCCTCGTATTCGATCAACTGGACTTCGTCTTCTTCCTCAATCTGTGTTACCCACGTTGAGTCATTGCTCCTGCCTTCTGTCCACGATGTTCTTTCAACCTGTACTTGCTGCCGTAGCGTCACGAGCCGTTGCCCCTGCATACATGCTGCTGCAACGGCTGTGAGATGCACCTGGCCCGTATCGGCTACCACATCGGACCAGCCAGCCTCCGTTCGGCTATAATTGGTATAGGCATAGGTCCATGAATCGCCCACTTGCACCGGCATAAAATTGATCGCTCCTGGCGGCGCAGACGGTGTACATGGATCGAGGAAATGAACGGTGAAAGTGGCTTCTGCCCGCTGATCACATGCATCGAACGCTTCTACATGGACCTGCGCGTCACCGGTCTGCGAGGCACGCACCTGCACCGCCTTGTCCACAACCTCTACGTTCACAAACGCGTCGTCGCTGTCAGCGGTGTACGTGATCGGCTGGCCTGCTGTCTGCTCAAAGGCGAGGTGGTCCCCTCCCAGCAACAACGTCAAGGGAGTATCGCCTACATGGGACAACGTGTCCTGAAGGGCGTACAGAAGTTTAACTTCTCCTACACAAGGCTGCTCTTGTTCTTGCTCCATCCGGCTTCCCTTCGAGTCGCAGGCAGCACACAGCAAGAGCATACAAAGAGAGCAAAAAAGCGCGATAGGATACTTCATCGGCTGATCTCGAATCTGGTGATACTAACAAACGAACGGGGGTTATGAGCTATTCAGCCCCGTCTATCTGTATTACTCATAAAACGCGACGCATACTTAACCTGCCACCGTTCCCCTTCCTTCCTTAAGCAACACATTCGTTTCTGCAAGGGAGATATCACACGATGTTCATGCCGCCCACCACGCCAGCACTGCCACCGCGAGAAACACCACCCACGAATAGTGCCGCCCCCGCGACCCCACCAGCGCCACCACGCCACTCACAAGAAACGTGACGGAGATAATTTTGAGATAGACAGCCCGCGACGGATCCTCCAGCGACGCCAGCAAGAGCGCGGCAAAGCCCCACCACGCTACGGTGGTGATGTGCCACGCGAACCGAAGCGTGCGCTTGGTATACGTCTCGCTACCAAACAGCTTGGGCACCTCGCGGCGGAAGAGCCGGATGAGAACGTAGCGCTCTCCCAGCACGGAATGCGCCAGCCCGATGGCGATGAGAAGGATGGCAGCGATAATCAGGAGCATTGAGGATGATAGTGAAGGCTGGTTCAGGTGGAATCTTCCTGATTGTAAAAGTAGTGTTCCTGATGATAGTGAATGTTCTCTAAGCTAATCTTGTGCCTCGGATGTACATTCAAATGTCCCTCGAATCCTACAAGCGTCAAGTCGTCGGCAATAGTAAATCCACCATAATCGAATAGTACGTGGTGATTTGGACAGAGACAAAGAATATTATCCGGGCTGTCTGATCCAAAATGTGGCTTCCCAAGAGGCCGAATATGTGCCGATTCCGCATATGCCCCTGCTGAACCTTCAAGCCGGATATTACAAATCTGACAACGATAGTTATAGAGTTTTTTGATTCGTTTCGCTTGTTTAGTATCCCGAACAATTCGAAGTGTTGTGGCTTTTATTCGCCTAGGTGATTGATATTCTTCCTTTTTCTCGCTGACAATATTCGCTGTTAATTCCGCCCCTACTATCTTTCGCATCAGAAATCGCCATATATAATACCCCGACCTTCCACGCTCCTGCCAGTAATCTTTCACACAGTAAAGCCCATCGTACCGATACCCAGATTCAGGAGCATGGCGTGATTGATGGTTGGCACCACGGATGACCCGCACAGGCAAACCGTGAAGTCTGCTTTTGGCCAGTGCTAAATTACCTCGATTAAGCTCTTGATGCCTGATTTGGCTTCCTGTCTTCAGATCTCTGCCTCCTTGCCCTGTGTAGATGACTTCATCTCCAAGATCTTCATCATCTTCATAACCACCTGAGAGTACAACCGAGTCTGCTCCCTCTTTCTCTGAACCTGCAATCCCGGCTTGTGTAGGTCGATGAACACCAGCCTTCGAAAGTTCAGCTCGAGACTCAAACTCACTTCCAGCAGGATAGCCTGCGATATGTCCAAATTCTCTTTCAGCCATACAACAAGAACGTAGAACTACTTCCTAAACCGCTTAATCAATTGCTCAATCTGTGTGTCGGGCAGCGGGAGCGTGGAGGCGGCAACCTCTTTGGGCGGTGCGGCGACAGACGCCGGAGCCGTGGTGCGTCGGGGTGCAGGCGGATTCGCAGACGGCATGCCCGGATTGCCCGCCCGTGCCAGCAGCCGCGCCTCGATCTCGTCCATCCAGCTTTTCGCCGGCCCTGCCGGTGCCACGGGGCGCGGCGTGGAGGCAGCCCTCCTCTTCCCGCTT
>DATGCC010000883.1:0-4370 GCA_035312345.1 Rhodothermales bacterium | reverse complement strand
GAGCGGGTTATCACTGGGACGGCCTTTGGCTCCAAAAATCCTGCGTACGGCATGCGCATCGAAGGCATTGGCTCCGAGGCCATAGACCGTTTCAGTAGGAAACGCCACGGTCGCGCCATTCCGCAGGAACGTCGCTGCTTGGCGCGGATCTGTTGTGAGCCGTGTTCGCACGTGGGCAGGAAAAAATTTTGTAGAAGTAGGGCCGTTATAACCCGGTAGATGTGTATTTCGTTGCTGATGGATTCTGTTCTATTTTTCCGCTTATTGGATAGCCTTCCTTCAAACAAATTTGATGTGGCTTAGGTAAAACCTTTTGTACTTACGTCTCGAACAGTAGATGGTGGGTAGCATCTGTGTCGTGGCTGCCGCTCTTTACGATAACACCCTGGGGCTATGAGAAGACACAAAAAACAGGAAACCACCTGCGGCATCGAGATCGGTGCTTATCCCAACCATATTCAACTGCTCAGCAGCCACTTTCGGTATGCCCATAAACGGCTGTTCTTTGGACGGGCCCGGCTCTTTGCAGATCGGATTGAGTTGGCAGGCTGGTCGGCCTCGGGGTATCATTTTCGGTGTCTTCCGCTAGCACGGATGGTAGATGTGGATTATCATCCGCTCAAGGAAGATTCTAACCTGACGTTCTATCTCGACGATGGGGAGGAGATTTCGATTCGGGTACAAGAAGCCCATCGGTGGCGTGAATGTTATGAAAACTGGCTACGCTATGAGGTGTTGCCGAGCGCCAAACTGATCGGTGGACCTGAGCAGGCCGCCGCCGTGGCCGGGTGAATGAATTGCGCATGAGGGGGCGAACCTGCGGGAGCCATGGGGGTACAAAATACCTCTCATTCCCCTTCAATAGTGAGACCTTTGTATGGAGCGGCTCAAGTGCAAAACCTGTGGCTCGTTTGGCATGATCCCGATGGAAGTGGAGCACGGATTTGAGGAAGAAGATTTGAATCCGCTGTTTGACCAGGAGCCGGAGTCTCGTTTTTATACCTGCCATGTCTGTGGTGACAACTGGCTCTCGGTGAAAGAGACGGCCTCGTCAGGGCAGTGTACGATCACGTTTGTGCATCAGATGGGCATGGCCCCTGTGCTCAAACGGATTGCCCACATGCAGACCGAAATCGTCCTGAACGACAAAACGGTGGAGGACTGGACCTATTTTATGGATGACCAGGAGATCGGCCAGGAAGCCTGGCTCGATAAGCTCGCCGACCGTCGCAAGGTTCTGAAATCAATCAGTACGAATTAAAGGCGGTATTGGCTTCGCCGTTATTGAGACGGACGATGATGGGTGAGTGACGAACAGTCGCATTGCAATCCCTCATCGTCCTTTTTTTCATCTGGTTATCTAGCAATAGCAACTTACACTGGAGGAAGCTACGTCTCATCTGGTCAGCTTTAAGGCATCGTCAACAAAGCCGCATACAGGTCAATGCCGTAGAAAAGATTGGCAAGGCGCAGGTTCTCGTCAGGGGCGTGTTGGTTGTCATCATGGTTGGCGATGGGGACGATGAGCGCTGGTTTGCCGAGCACATCCGTGAAAAGGTAGAGCGGGAGGGAGCTGCCAAGCGCCGGGACCAGGATGGGCGCTTCGTCTGCCGCCTCGGTCATAGCTGCGACGATGGCTTGCGCAATGGGTAGATCCATGGGGGTGCGTGCTGCCGGGTAGCCGCCGCCTCGCGTCACGAGCGCTATTTTCGGATGTTGCAGGCGCGTGGCCTGGTCTGGTGCCTCGCGGACGATGTGGAAGCCCTGCTTTTCGATGTGCGCCTCTACCAGATTGAGCATGGCGGCGGGGTCGTTGCCTTTAACGAGGCGGAGGCCGAGCGCAGCGGTGGCCGTTGCCGGAATTACATTGCGTGCTTTGGCTCTGACGTTGCCGCTTTCTAAGCCTTTCACGGTAAGTGCAGGCAGCAACAGTCGTTCGGACAGTGAGGCTCCGTTGCCTTCTGTGCGGGCCAGTCCCAGTTCTTCGCGCAGCACATCATCGTACGAAGGGAGGGCGGCGAGCGCTGCTTCTTCGGCGTCGCCCAGCGGTGTCACGGTCTCGTAGAAGCCATCGATCAGCACCGTGCCATCCTCGGCTTTCATGCTTGCGAGCAGATTCGCCAGCAAGAAGCCGGGCACGGGCGACCAGTTGCCGTAGTGCCCGCTGTGCAGCGAGCGCGTCGCGCCATAGACGGTCACCTGCAGGCCTGTCACGCCACGCGCGCCGAAGACAAGCTGCGGGCGGCGGCTCTGGTGAACCGGCCCATCGCAGAAGAGCCACACATCCACATCGCTGTAGCGCTCGCCGTGCGCTTCGAGATAATCAGCCAGGTGGGGCGATCCCATTTCTTCTTCGCCCTCGAACAGAAACTTGACATTGGAAGTGGGGGTGAGGTTGTTGGCTTGCATCGCGTCGAATGTGGCAAGGAGCGCGCCGAGGGGGGCTTTGTCGTCTCCGGCAGAGCGGGCATACAGGTACCAGTCAGGATCGACGGATTCACCGGGTTCAGGCATCGGGCGCGGCGTGCCGCCTGCCTCCATCGATGCGGTGTAGAGGGTAGGCTGCCATGGCGCATGGGTCCAGCGGCTTGCGTCTACCGGCTCCCATCTGAACATAGATGCCTAGCGTGCGCATCGCGCCGGGCTGCATCATCTCGCCGTAAACAATCGGCGGGGCACCAGGCTGCGTCCATATTTCTGTCTGCACGCCCCGCTCTTCAAACGCCGCGCTGATGGATTCCGCATTACGATGGATGTTGATCGAGTCAGAGCCGACATTCGGGATGGCGAGCAAGTTGGCAAAATCGTTCAGCATCTCGGCAGCATGCGTGGTGCGATACGCTTGCACGGCTTCCAGCGTAGAGGTCTGTGCAAGCGCAACCGTGGGAGTGAGCAGCAGAGCAATCAAAAAAAGCAGGCGCTTCATGGGCAACACGGGTTGGCAGTGGTCGTTGGAAGCGTTTCAGGAAAGCTGTCAGCTCTCAGCCGTCAGCTTATGGAGAAAAAACTGATAGCTGACAGCTAAAAGCTGATAGCTTCCTCACAAACATACGTACGGCGGACCTCCACAATGAAGGGAATTTGTGCAGTACTGCTGCTTTTGCTTTTTGCGCTTAGCGCATGGGCGCAGGATACGGGGCGCATCACGGGCTCCGTCCGTATCGACCGTAGCGATGCGCCTGTGGCGGGTGTTAACGTGGTAGTCGTCGGGACGCTCTATGGCGCAGTGACGGATGAGGGCGGGCAGTTTGTCGTCGATGCGGTGCCGTCCGGTAGCTACGTCGTGGCAATCAACGCACTGGGTTACCGACCTGCCCAGCGAAGCGTCAACGTGGAGGCAGGCAGTGAGGTCATGGTCGATTTTCGGTTGCAGCCACCGGAAGCGCAGTTGGACGAAGCCACTGCGGAAGGGGGAAGGCGCGACCTGTGGCCCCGCGCTATCGTAGAAACGCGCCGCATCCGGGAAGTCAACGCGCAGGATACAGGCGGATTGCTGCGTCTGCTGCCGGGGAGCGGAGCCATGCGGGGCAACGGTTCCGGCTTGCAGCCCCATGTCCGTGGGTTGTGGGAGCCTCAAATGGGTATTGTGGTGGATGGTGCGCCCTTTGCGCCGGGCAGTCCTTACGGCATTGGCTCTCCGCTCGATGTAGTCGATCCAACATCCATAGAATCCATCGAAGTGGTGCAGGGGCCCTATGCGTTGACGTGGGGGGCGGGGATGCTCTCTGCCATTCGGGTTATCTCACGCGGTTCCGATCCGTCGCCTGGTCCGCTGGCCTCGGTGCAGGGGGCGTACACATCCAACCTGGGCGTGCTGGAAGGTATTGGCGCGGTGTCGGGCGTGGCGGCAGGCGTCGGCTTTCGGCTCTTCGGGGCGCTACGTACCGGCAATGACTACGCCGATGGAAGCGGTGAAGAATTTGCTGCCGACTACCGCAGCATCAATATGGGGGGACGGCTCGGCTATGATGTGAGCCCGGCGGCAAGGCTGAGCGTTACAGGTGGTTACCAGGATCAGCGTGAGGTAGAGACACCGGGACGCATACTGGATCTGGATGATTCGCAGGCAGTGCATCTGGCAGCCCGGTTTCAGCAGGCATACGCTACGGGCGTAGTGCGTGGGCTGGATGCGCGGGTGTCGTGGAACCATCTCCATCAACGCGTTACCTATGAAGACCGTGCCCTGCCTGATCAGCGTTCTTATGCAGTAGGCACGGCACACAACCAGCTTGGCGGACGGCTCGCGGCGCAGATGCTGGCTGTTGGGCGGTGGCCCCTGGAAGTAGGCAGCGATGTGGATTATACAAGGCAGGAGGCGCTACGTGAAGGCAGTGGAGACAATGTCATACTGCCTGAAAAGGGGATCGTAG
>DATGCC010000882.1:0-5623 GCA_035312345.1 Rhodothermales bacterium | reverse complement strand
AGCCAAAATACATCAGATGGGAATGAGCGTGACGCACGTTCCCGAGCAGCAATCCCCTCATCTCGTCCGGTCCCCATCCGAAAGCAAGAGCACATCGAAAGAGAACCCCCGTGAGCCCGGCCAGAATGAACAGCCCGAGTGCCGCGCCCCACACGCGAACCATGTTGCGGCGTGAGGACGCCGGAAAGAGAGAAAAGGTAGGCAGGCCCATCAAATTCGAGCAGCTATTCGCGTTACATCAACCATCTGGATCACAACCAAGGGCACAGAGCGATAACGCGTCACGCCCAGAAGGTGGGCTCCCAACTCAAGTCCGCTTCTTCTGCATGGCCTTCCTGCAGCTGCGCCCCCACCTCTTGCAACACGTCCTCCGGCATCTGTGCTTCCAGCGCAGGAAACACCTCCCGCTCTTCGAACCGGATGTGGGCCTTCATCATGCGGGACAACTCGGTCAACCGTTGTGCACTCGCTTCCTTTTCTACCCGCGCCACCAGCTCTCGAATGCGCCCGTGCTCTTCGACCATGCGCTCGGCCATGGTTGCCGATGATTCTTCGAGCAAGGGCAACAGGAAGGTTTCTTCTTGCTGAAAATGGTGCGCCAGATGGGTCTTCCAGAAGTGCGCTACGTACGCCGCCATGACGTCCGGTGAGGCTTGCTTGCTGAGCCCCTTCTGGAGCCGCCCGGCCACCACCAGTCCCTCGTAATGATCGTGAGAGAGCGGCTCCAGGTGCTTACTCCGCTTCATCAGAACATACCTTTTTAACTGCAAGATTGCACCGTTCGGTGAGACGCTGCAAACTTCGCCTTGTTCAATCCTCAATACAAAGGCCGAAGCGGCAATAGAACGAAGGAAGAGGCAAAGCGTTGGAGCCTCCGTTGCCTTCTATCACCATTCGTGGTGACTTCGCAGCATGACCTCCACCTGCTCACTCTGTACAACCCTTTCAACCATGAAGACGAAGTACCTTCTTTCGTTTTGCCTGCTCCTTGTTTGCGCTATTTTGCCGCTGGGGTGCGATTCTACTGAGAACAATGAAATTGTCATAGAACCGCCCCGTGTGGTAGCCGAGGAAGACTATACCGTCACGGAAAGCGGCCTGAAGATTTATGATTTCACAATGGGTGACGGCCCCGCAGCCGAAGACGGCTCCATCGTCTCGGTCTACTATAGCGTGTGGCTCACCGATGGCACCCTCATCGATAGCTCCTATTTGTCCGGTTCCCCTTTTACCTTCGTCCTTGGTAATGGAACGGTCATCGCGGGCTGGGAGGAAGGCGTGGTAGGTATGCGGATTGGAGGCAGCCGACAACTGGTCGTGCCTCCCTCTCTGGCCTACGGCGCAGCAGGCCGCCCAGAGGCGGGGGTTCCTGCCAACGCGACGTTGGTTTTCGAAATAGATATGGCGGGGCTACAAGAGCAGCCTTAATTCAACACCTCCTGGCTTTCTGACCCCACATCCCGATAATCGTTCAGGGCACCCTGCACAGGCGCATTTACTCGGCCACAAATACGCGGTAGGAGTGCGGCTTGACCGTCGTCTCATAGACTACCTTGCCCGCGTCGGGCTGGGGTGGTCCTGGTGCATCGCCATTGATGGGCATCCCGTTGAGCACTTCGCCCGTTTCCACATCACGCAGCCGGGTGATGTGCCCGCTGGTGACCAGGCGCACCTCCGCCGGTTCATCCCGGAAAGACTCGACGACAAAGGTATCGTTGTCATAGGTGAAGAGGGCCACCTCGCTCGGGCTGTCGGCACGGACAAAGTGGTCCTGCATCACCGTCTGCTTGATGCGGGTCAGGACGCCAGCAGGCAGGTCGTACAGGTCGGCGAAATTGTCTGGAATGGTGAGGATGTAAAGGTGGCCGTTGGCGTAGTCAGCGTCGTGAAGTAGCGGCCAGCCCATGGGGCCGTCAAGCGCCATAATCTGCTCCCACGAGTCGTTGGTGAGGTAATGGATCTGGGGGATCAGGATGGGCTCCCGCGCCTTCATCGGCTCGCCCCATCCGACGATGAAGTCCTCAACGAGCGCCTTGCGCCCAGTGACCTCCACCTCGGCGATGTCCCGAATGCCCCGGTCCTCCAGCGCCTTCAACAACCCAGAGGTGATGACGACGTCCTTTCCATCCACGAGTTGCCGCTTGATCTTATCGACAATCTCTGGATCGAACTTTGCCGATTCGGTGAGCAGGACGGTCGGTGCTTCGACGGGAAACGTGGGCCGCAGATCGATGGGGATGCCGACCATGCCGAGGAAGTTATGCAGGAAGTCCTCGCCAGTAGCATGGAAGGGACGGTACGACGGCACGCCAACCGGCACGCCCAGCGCGCCGAGGACGCCATCCACTTTTTCCAGCGCATAGCCAGCGGCACGGGCCAGTGTTAGATCGGGATCGATGGTGCCATCGGCCTGGCGGTGCGGAGCGACGACCGCGTCGAAGTCGAGGCTGGTGCCCTGGCCCTGCCATTCAGCGCGGTGCTGGGCCAGAAGCGGGCGCTGAAGCTGACGGAAGTCGAACAGGGTGATCTCCGGGGCTTTGGCGAAAAGGGTGATCCAGAGTTGTTCGGCGTAGCGATCCAGCGTGCGCATCCCACCGGTATCTACCCAGCCGCCTGCATTATGGCCGGGCTTCAGGTTCTCAAAGTACCGAAAGATGTTGTAGCCCAGATACGGCTGGAGGTGCTGAGCGCTCCGGACGGCATCCCGTGTCTCGGTCCCGGTGTAGAGCTTGTCGAAGAGCGCCGGTTCGGTCTCCAAATTGAAGCCCAGGCCCTGGAAATGTTCGTACCAGTTCGGATACTTGATAACGACCATGACATCTGGGTTCACGGCCTTTGCCGGGCCGATGACGACGTTGCGTACCACCTCGTCCATTAGCGCTAATCTATATTCTGTCCAACTCTGGTCGCCTTTGGCTTCGATCTCGCCCAGGGACTTGCAACTCGTGAAGAAGAAGTCGTCCAGAATAACCTCATCGAAGTGCCGCGCCGTGTACTCGACGACGTGCTGCACCCACTGCCGATGCTCCGGGTTGCTGTAACAAAACGTCTCAAAGCGGTTGCGCTCGTTGATCGTCAGGGTAATACCCCCGGCCGTGCGAATGCCGCGCTCCGCAAAGAACTGCTTGACCCGGCGGAGCGTCTCCTCGTCTACCAGCAGCGTATCCCGATGCGTCTCCAGGTAGACTTTGTCCACCTTGAGATGCATGCTCATCACATCGAAGCGCTCTCGCAACCAATCCAGGTCTGCCATGGCCCGGACTTCATAGGCCCGGGCATAAATAGCAGCGTCGAAGTGGTCGTAGCTGTCGGTTTGTGCGGTCGTCGGGAACGGGATACACAGCCCGAACACTAACGCAAGGCTTAGAGTGAGAAGGCGTGGAGGAGGCACCATCGGCATTTGTTTTGCTTGTTTGGCGACAAAGGCTCCGTAGCAAAGTCGCCGATCTTTGCGGGGCTTTTAGAGTACGAGATCGCCAGCAAAAATGAAACGGTCGTATGTACCAGCAGGATGCTGAACAAACAAGACTAGCTGAGAACACATATGACCAAGAAACCGCTATGAGCACGCCAGTTTTTTCCATCTCACGCATCCAGGCCGCTTCCAAGCAGGGTCTCTTCCGAGGCCTGTGGCCGCGACCGAGGCTCATCGATGTAACCGCCTCGGAGCTGCCCGGCAGCCATGCCCTACCACCCAATCATCGCTGCATCGCCTTCGCCGCGCAGTGGGAAGGTTGCTCTATCGGAGAAGCCGTGCTGGAGATGCGAGGACGCACTGCTGTCATCCGCATGCTTCACGTTGACGCAGCCTAGCGCGGGCGTCGGCTCCTGCGGAAATTGTTGCAGCAGCTTCGTTTGCAGTTCGTCAGCGATGTCTACGTCCTGGCGACGGCCGCCAATGCCGGTTTCTATGCCCTGCACAGGTTCCGCCCGGTCGCTGGAGGGAGAGTCCCACAAGGCCTGTCGGAACCCATCCCCGAGGTATGGCTAAACGAAGGCGTCAGCGATCATGGGACGCCTCCTCATGCAGCGGCGTATATTTTCATTCCTAAACGTACCCGTCGACGGGATGACCGTGAAGATGTAGAGGGCTCGTCTTTTTCTATAGATTGGGCGCGCAGGCCAGCTAACCCAGCAACGAAATCAGGAGGGTAAGACCCTCCCCACAACCGCAAGGAGATCAAATACCATGAGAAAGATAATTACCTCAGAATGGATAACACTCGACGGCGTCTTTGATTCAGACCCCAAATACTTCGAGCAGTGGTTTGCGCCCTACCACAGCGATGCGCGGGCAGCCTACATACAGAAAAGCATCTTGGGATGTGGAACGCTGCTTATGGGCCGCACCACCTACAGCGCGCTCGCGCCCTATTGGTCGGCCATGGAGCACAATGAAATGGGCGTTGCCGACAAGATGAACGCGGTGCCCAAGTATGTGGTCTCCACGACGCTCCAAAGCGCCGATTGGAACAACACGAAAAAAATTATCAGCAACCATGTTGCTGAGGAAATTGCCCAGCTGAAACAAACATCCGGCGACTATATCCTCATTCCCGGCAGCGCTATGCTCATCGAATCGCTCATGGAAATGAACCTCATTGATGAGTATCGATTCCTGGTTCATCCCATCATTATGGGGAGCGGCAAGCGGTTTTTCAAGGATGGGATGCCGACAACCGGGCTGAAGCTTGTCAAAACGGAAGCCCTTGACTTAGGGGTCATGCTGCACTGCTACCGGCGAGCGGGAGGTTCTTGACGTTGTTTATTGCACGAGGAACGAAGTCCATCTAACAGGTCAAGCTCAACGACCCGTGGAGGCTGTGGCAGGCCCAAGACAGCGAGGCGTTAGGTTTCTCGAAGCAGGTTTCTGACGACAACGGCGAACTTGGAAGGATTTTCCAGCATCATCAGGTGTCCAGTGTTTGGAATCACGGTTAGGCTGGTGGCTTCCTGGAGCGCCCAGTCTTGAATATCCCAGTCCTGGCGAGAACGCTCACCGGCGATGAGATGCACCGGATGGGGAGCGAACACGGCATGCAGCTTATGCAAGTACTCTGGCGAACCGGTTTCGTGGACAACGGACTGTGCCATGGCTCGAACTGTCGAGGCCGGCTGCTGGGCGAGCCAATGGATACCCGCTTCTAGGAGGGACGGCGTGGCAGGGATACCCGATTGACCAAGCCATGCTTTGGGATCTTGGCGCAACGCGGTAAGCATCTGATCAGCCTCTGGCTGCGACATGTGTGCCACGGAAGAGGACCAGAAGGCATCGTTCAAGGTGAAATTGCCCTCCACACTTACGAGACTCCTTACGCGTTCGGTGAAAGCATGGGCGAAGAGCGCAGCGACAACGCCCCCGACAGAGTGCCCCACAAGGTGAATGGGTTCAGCACCGAATTCTCTATTAACAAGCTCCCGCAGATGGATGACCTGCCCGGAGATGCTGATGTCGCCCGGTGGAACGTTATACAACGAACCATACCCGATTAGATCTGGAGCAAGTGCCCAACCAGGCTCGAAATACCTGCGCAGGTCGGGCACTTGGAAGGTACCCATGAGGCCATGAACAAAAACAACGGGTGCAGACAGGTTCATCAATGGATGGATGATGGGTGATGAG
>DATGCC010000881.1:0-2546 GCA_035312345.1 Rhodothermales bacterium | reverse complement strand
CAATGGCGGTGTAGAAGTAGGTGAAGAACACGCAGACGAAGAAGAAGATGAAGGCGTAGCCCCAACTCGTAAAGTCGAGAAACCACGCGCCGAAATTCTGAATGAAGGCGCTGTCCGGGAAGAACTGCACGATCGTCCCCGGCACAAACATGATCGACTGGGCGAAGATAATCGGCATCACGCCCGCCGCGTTGACGCGCAAGGGCAGGTACTGCGTGGTGCCACCGTATACCTTTCGCCCGACGACGCGCTTGGCGTACTGCACCGGAATCCGGCGCATGCCCTGCGTCACCAGGATCACAAAGGCCGTCACGATCACCAACACCCCGATTTCGGCGAGGAACAGGAACAGGTTCGAGCTAAGATCCAGTTCGTTAAAGAATGCCTGGGGCAAGAACGCGATAATGCCGATCGTAATGATCAGCGAGATGCCGTTGCCGATGCCGCTCTCGGTAATGCGTTCGCCCAGCCACATCACAAACATTGTCCCTGCTGTCAACACAATGACCGTTGTCAACATAAAGAACGATGAGTTAATGACGACTGCTGGCCCGGTAGGCCCATTGAGCAGGAAGATGGCGTAGCCGATGGACTGCAAGGCCGTAATGCCAGCTGTCCCGTAACGAGTTAACTGCGTAATCTTCCGTCGGCCATCCTCGCCTTCGCGCTGGAGCTTTTGGAAATACGGCACCACCGCGCCCAAAAGCTGAATAATAATCGACGCCGTGATGTAGGGCATGATGCCCAGGGCAAAGACGCCTGCTGCGCTAAAGGCTCCACCCACAAACAAGTCGAAAAAACCAAAGAGGTTGTTCGGATCGTTCGATGAGTTGACCTGCGCAAGCACGCCAGCATCGACACCCGGCAGCGTGATGTACGCGCCGATACGATAGATGACGAGAATGCCCAGCGTATAGATGATACGCCGACGCAGTTCGTCGATTTTCCAAATGTTGCGTAGGCTCTCAGCGAAACCAGCCATGTCCGATTTTGGATTTTAGATTGCTGATTTTGGATTGATTCTGGACTTCGCTTTACAGCAAATCCAAAATCTAAAATCCAAAATCTAAACTTGAACTACAGTGACACTGCCACCGGCTGCTTCGATCTTCTCCTGGGCCGACTTGCTAAAGCCGTGGGCCTCCACTTGCAAGGCCACGCCAAGCTCGCCACTGCCCAGGATCTTGATAAGATCTGACTTGCCTGCCAGACCAGCCTGCTTCAGCGTATCCGGAGTAACCGGCTGCGACGCGTCCAGGGTACCAGCTTCCACCAAATCGGCCAGCCGCGAGACGTTCACGGCGCGGTAGTCTTTCCGGTTCGGGTTCGTAAAGCCAAACTTCGGGATGCGGCGTTGCAGCGGCATCTGACCGCCTTCGAACCACGCCGGAATCGACGCGCCGGAGCGCGACTTCTGGCCTTTGTCGCCCCGCGTGGAACTGTGTCCACCTTTGCCGGAGCCGACGCCACGCCCGAGGCGTTTGCGCTTTTTCGTAGAGCCTTTCGCAGGCTTGAGATTACTAAGATCCATTGTTCTATGGGGCTAGCGCCTGTCCTCTCAGACAGACTCGCGTGGATAATTCGTACTTACTTTGCTTCTTCCACCGAAACGAGATGACGCACCTTGTCGATCATGCCGCGAATGGCGGGCGTGTCGTCCTGCGTCACCGTCTGGTGGATGCGGCGCAGGCCAAGGGCCTCCACCGTATGGCGCTGCTTCATCGTCGTGTTGATGATACTGCGCGTCTGGGTAATCTTGAGTTTTGCCATGACTAGCTATCAGCTATTAGCTTGGGGCTATCAGCTTCGGGCCGCACAAAGCAGGCCGCTGAAAGCTGACGGCTGTCAGCCTGGTTATCCTTCAAACACTTTCTGCAACGGGATGCCGCGGCGCTTGGCGACTTCCAACGGGTCTTCGAGTCGCTCCAGAGCGTTAATCGTAGCACCCACCTGGTTGTGCGGGTTACTCGTGCCCAGCGACTTCGAGAGGATGTTGCTGATTCCCGCACATTCGAGCACGGCACGCACACCGCCACCGGCGATGACACCCGTACCTTCCGAAGCAGGTTTCAGCAACACGCGCCCGGCGTCCTGCTTGCCAATAACGCCATGCGGGATCGTCCCCTGGCGCAACGGCACGCGGATGAGGTTTTTCTTGGCATCGTCCGTGCCTTTAGAGATGGCGTCGGCCACTTCGTTGGCCTTGCCGAGCCCGGCACCGACCAGTCCGTTGCCATCGCCAACGACGACGACCGCATTGAACGAGAAGCGACGACCACCCTTGACCACTTTGGACACACGGTTGACCGTGACGAGGCGTTCGATCCACTCCTTCTGATCGCTGCTGTCTCCTCTCTCTCGACGACTTTTTCTTCTAGCCATAATCGCTACAGTTTCTAAATGGCGAGGGTTCGCCCGTTGATACTACACTTGAATGCTATACGTGGAGGCCGCCTTCGCGCGCGCCATCGGCCAGCGCTTTTACGCGCCCATGATACCGATAGCCGTTGCGGTCGAAGACCGCTTTTTCGATGTGGGTCTCTTTG
>DATGCC010000880.1:0-9280 GCA_035312345.1 Rhodothermales bacterium | reverse complement strand
CGTTCCTGCCGCTGGTGCTCTTGCCAGAGATGTGCTTTAACACTGATCCTTTGGGATTAACCTTCGAGGGCCAGTACATCCTGAAGAACCTCATTCTCGTCAGTGGGGCGCTGGTCGTCGGCGGCACGCTCGCGCCCCGTGAGCGGCACGAAGCCTCCTCCTCTACCCCCCTCTCTGACCGGTACCCTGACAATCGCTACCCAGAGACCCTTGTGGAGCAAGAACGGCTCGCTGAAAATGGAGACCCGGTCCGTGTCCCGCCCTCATCCATCCTGTAAGGCATCCAAAGCGAACCATGTCTACCCTCCCCAAACAGTTGAGGCCCCATCGCCTCCAATGCCCCCTGCTGCTGTCCACGCTGCTGCTGGCCCTCCTCGCCACCGGCTGCGACCTCTTCGCCGACAACGAGATGCCTTCCACCGCCCTGGACGACGAACTCCATGACCAACTCCAGGAAGCCGCCGACGGTGCCGGCATCGATTTCTTCCTCTTGCCCGCCAGCGAAGACTTCAGCCGCATCCCACAAGATCCCAACAACCCTCTGACTGCCGACAAAGTCGCACTCGGCAAGGTGCTCTTTCAGGAGACCGGTCTGCTGACCGACCCCAAACGGCCCGAAGGACGCTTCACTGCCTCGTGTGCCTCGTGCCACCATGCCCAGGCTGGCTTTCAGGCCAACCTGCCGCAGGGCATTGGCGATGGCGGCATCGGCTTCGGGCAGTTCGGCGAAGAACGGCGCAATGACCCCGCCTATGGCACGGACCTCGACGTCCAGCCCATCCGTAGCCCGACGACCCTCAACAGTGCCTATCAGCGGCTGATGCTCTGGAACGGGCAATTTGGCGCTGTTGGCGACAACATCGGCACCGAGGCCCAGTGGACCGAAGGCACACCCAAGGCGGTCAACCACCTGGGCTTTCATGGGCTCGAGTCACAGGCCATCGGCTCGTTGAGCGTCCACCGGATGGCGACAATCGATTCGTCCCTGGTCTATGACAATGCTACCTACCGGCAACTCTTCGCGGCGGCCTTTGCCGGGGTGCCGGAGCAGGAACGCATCACAGTCAAGCACGTCGGGCTGGCCCTTGCGGCCTATGAGCGGACCCTGCTGGCCAACAGTTCGCCTTTCCAGCGCTGGCTGCGGGGCGAGACCGGTGCGATGACGGCCCAGGAGAAACGCGGGGCGGTACTTTTCTTCGGCAAGGCAGGCTGCGTGGGCTGCCATACTGGCCCGGCCCTCAACTCGGAGACATTCCACGCCCTCGGGATGGATGACCTGGCTGGAGCGGGAGTCTATGGCACCTTCAGTGCCGCTATCCAGGAGGCAACACGGCGGGGCCGGGGCGGCTTCACCCAGCGCGCCGCAGACGACTACAAGTTCAAGACGCCGCAGTTGTACAACTTGACCGACTCGCCCTTCTATGGGCACGGGGCGCAGTTCCACTCGCTGGAGGAGGTGGTGGTCTACAAGAACCGGGCGGAGGCAAGCCAGCACGATGTACCTGAGGCGCAGCTGGCCGCGGAGTTTAAGCCGCTGGGATTGACGGAGCAGGAGGTGGCGGATCTGGTGGCGTTTCTCAAGGACGCGCTCTACGATCCCGACTTGATGCGGTATGTGCCGGAGTCGCTGCCGACAGGTCAGTGCTTCCCGGTCAACGACGCGACGGCTCGTCAAGATCTGGGCTGCTAGAGGATCAGCTTAGTGCTACCTGATGGTTTCCTCTGGCCTGTCTGGACACGAGATGGCAATCCAATGGCCTGAAATGTCTCCACTGGACATGAGGTTGTCCCGCGTGGGCATCTTCTCTTTGGCTATCCTGGTCCCAGGCCACGAATGCACGGCATTGCTGGAAAAACCCGCCGTGTCCCCTCGCATCCGCTCCCAAGACCTAGGAAAGCCATGACGTCCCGTAACCCCACCGTCCCTGTTAGGGACCAACCCTGGACCTATCTCATCGTGGGAGCCGGACCCGCCGGAATCCAGATGGCCTACGAACTGCAACAGGCTGGGCGGGACTACGTCGTGCTCGAAGCCGGGGAGACGCCAGGTACCTTTTTTCGGCAATTTCCACGGCATCGCACCATGATTTCGATCAATAAGGTGCATACCGGATATGCAGATCCTGAAATCAATCTGCGGTGGGACTGGAACTCGCTGCTCTCCGAGCGGACCGACCTGCTGCTCGGTGCCTACTCCAAACGCTACTTCCCCGATGCCGACACGTACGTACGGTACCTGACGGATTTTGCAGCCAAGACGGCGCTTAACATCCGATATGGCGTCCGCGTGGAGCACATCAATAAGCAAGGGAATTTCTTCTGTGTCGAGGACACCGAGGCCCGGTCGTATTATGCCCGACGCCTGATCGTGGCGACGGGGATTGGCAAAGCCTATCTCCCTCCTATCCCTGGCATAGAGTTGGCCGAACGATACGAGGACGTCTCGGTTGACCCCGAGGACTTTGCAGGACAACGTGTTTTGATCCTGGGGAAAGGCAACTCGGCTTTTGAAACGGCAGACAACCTCATTGCAACGACTTCCCTCCTCCACCTGGCGAGTCCTAACCCGCTTACGCTGGCCTGGAAGAGCCGATTCGTCGGGCATCTGCGCGCGGTGAATAACAACCTGCTGGATACCTACCAGCTCAAATCACAGAATGCGATCCTCGATGCTACAGTGGTGGGTATCGAGAAAAGGGGGGAAAAGCTCGCAGCGACGTTCTGCTATACACATGCGAACGGAGAAGTGGAGACGTTTGAATACGACCGTGTCATCGTGTGTACCGGTTTTCGCTTCGATGCCAGCCTTTTCGATGTAAGTTGCAGGCCAGCCCTGACAATCAACAACCGCTTCCCCTGCATGACGAGCGCGTGGGAATCGCCCGACGTTCCAGATCTCTACTTCGCCGGGGCACCAATGCAGGTGCGCGATTACAAGAAGGGGACGTCCGCTTTCATCCACGGCTTCCGATACAACATCCGCGCGCTGCATCGCATCCTGGAGCAGCGCTACCACCAGCGTCCCTGGCCCGGCCACTCCTACCAGGCGCGGCCTTCGACGCTGGCCAAAGCGGTCCTTGCACGCGTAAACCGCTCGTCGGCGCTCTGGCAACAGCATGGGGTCCTCACCGACCTGATCGTGATCGATAAATCCGAGGCGCGCTATTACGAGGAGGTACCGAATGACTTCGCGGCTGACGTTTCGTTCGGACCTTCGACGTCCACTTTTCGCATCACGATGGAGTTCGGCGAGGTACCGGGGGATCCATTCAACATCGAGCGTTTCCCGAACGCGGATCAGGCAGGACGGGGGACCTTCCTTCATCCGGTCGTCCGGTGCTACCAAGACGGCGAACGCGTGGAGGAGCATCACGTCCTCGAAAACCTCCTCTCTGATTACACCGACCCGCAGAGCCACATCAGACCGCTGGTCGCGTTTTTCGAGCGACACCTGCGTCACAAGCGCGTTTTTCGGATTGCACCCGGCGTCGGGACGACCTGAAGGAATTATTCCGCTCGTTTGGAAAGAGCCTAGTCTGGCTAGCTTGTGGTTGGATGAATCTTCGAGCCCGGTTGTTGACGCGCCCTATTCGCCGGGTTTTGTTTCCAATGGACATGCGGTTGTCTCGCATAGGCAGCTCCTCTCTGGCTATTCGAAGCGCACCTACAAGCAATCGCCCCACTACCTGCCCTCCGCTTCTCCGCTAAAACATCATGCGCTGGCTACCCGCCCTTGCCATCCTCTTTGGCGTGCTGACCCGGTTCGGAGCCGACCAGACATGGGTGATCCACCCGTGCCTTGCCCTGATCATGCTGGCCGCCTTCCTTGAGCGCAAGCAGGTGGAGAAGCTCAACTTGCGAAGCTTCGTGCTATCGCTGCTGGCGCTTCAGGTCGGCGCGGGCAGCGTCGCCTACCTGATCCTCGGCCTCTGGGATGCAACCCTTGCAGCAACCGTCCTGGTGCTCGCACTCACCCCCACCGCGCTGTCGGCCGCTGCCGTGGCGTCAGGCGCGCACGCCGACACCCGTGTGGTGACGTCCGTGATTACCGCGAACAACGTCGTTGCCGCCCTGAGCCTGCCGCTGGCGTTCGCGCTCGCTGGGACGGGACTGCAGGCCACAGTGGCACCGTTCGAACCGGCGCTGCTGGTAGGCTCCACGGTGGGGGTGCCGCTGCTGGTCGCGGGGCTAGTGCACCGAGTGTACCCCGCCTCCCGAGGCTGGGCGGGCGGCACCGCTATACGCGCTGCCATGCGCATGCTGTGGGCAATCATCCTGTACGTATCCGCCTCGAAAGTAGGCGATTGGTATGCCACGTTGAGCTACGCGGACGCTACGCAGTACGCCCTCCCGGCACTGGTTGCTGTCCTCGCCTTCGGCTTCTTTGCACTCATTGGCTACAGCACCCAGCGACATCGCAGACTGGAAGCACTCATCTGTTTTAGCCACAAGAACTCAGGCCTTGCGCTGTTGTTGGTCCTTGAAACGCTCCCCCTCCAGGTAGCCGCCGCGATCCTCTGCTACTCGCTGGTGCAAAACGCGTACTTCGCGCTGTTCCTCTCACGCGGCACCGAGTCGCACCTGGTAGCAGCGGATCTGGCCCCCCACAAGGCTGCCGTACCGAACTAATTTCTCAAGACCCATGACAGGCGGCTTTGTGCACGGTGCCAAGACCGATGAGGGCTCCCGCCCACGCGCCTACCTCAAATCCAACAGCTACTGGCAGACACCTCACCCCTACTCAACTCCCACCGTCCCAAGGCGCAGATTTGCCGAAATGCCTTGTCCGTCGGTCACACAATCCGTATCTTTTGGGCCCAGTGCCTTCCCTTTGCTGGCATCAGTCGACCTTCGGCCTCCTATCTCGGCCGTAGCGCTACTACGCGCCTCCACAACCGTGGACGAATCCACATGCAACCTCCCTGCGCTCGCCTTCTGGTCTAACATCCAAACCGTCTCGAAGCCGTGCACCGTTCCTCAGATCTGATGAGAAGGGCCATGGCATATGTCTCTTTGCGAGGGATCCTGACCTTCTGGCTCCTGGCCTTGATGGTCCACACAGCCGCTGCCCAGGATGTGCCTGGGTACTCGGTGCACTCTGACTACGTCGTGCAGCAGTGGACCGTCCGCGACGGGCTGCCGAACAACTCGATCAACGACCTCCTTGTCGCGAGCGACGGTTTTATCTGGTTGGCCACAAACGAGGGACTCGTCCGCTTCGACGGGACGCAATTTACCGTTTTCAATTCCACCAACACCCCCGAGCTACCTAGCAACCGTTTCAACACCCTTGTCGAAGAACCAGAAGGCTACCTCTGGACCCGATCTGAAAAAGCGGATCTGAACCTCTATCACAAAGGACGCTTCACAGGATTCAAAGAAAAGGTAGAGCGGGATTTCGGGTTTCTTACCCTGCCCGTTTCGGCGTATGGGGTTGGCGATACCGTATTGATCGGGTCAAGGAACGGGGTGATGCACTATACGGCCGACGGCCTGGAACCCTTCCGGCCCGATGTGATCAGCGGTCCGGTTCGATGCATCAAGCAAGACACCAGGGGAAGACTCTGGGTAGTTGTCCAAAACAAGGGACTGTACCGCTTCGAACAGGACGGCACCTTTCGATTGTTCACCCCCGAGGATGGATTTGACTTTGGAGAAGGGTTTCAACTCTTTGAAGACCCTGCAGGCCGAATGTGGACCAAAACCTCGACCAGCATCGTCCGCGTTGATGGAGATACCGTCGAGACGATCATCGGGGATGAAACCAGGATTCCAAACAGCAGACTACAACTTATCGACGCGGAAGGCACCGTCTGGATCTCCTCATTGGAGGAAGGATGGTGGGGCTATGATGCAGCTGATTCCACCGTCCTCATTCCCAAACCAGGCATAGTCAACATCGCAAAAAAAATCATCGAAGGACCCGATGGGGACAAGTGGCAAACAGGGAATACCGTCCTGCAGCCGCTGACGCTTGAGGGTGATGATATGATATTTCGCGATTTAGAACGCATCTTCAGCATACGCGACAATATTACCAACCTGGCATTCGACGATCAGGGCACCCTCTGGATTGGCACGCTATTAAATGGGCTGTTCCGTGTGCGGCGCTCCGTCTTTCATACGCTCAGCGAAGCCGACGGCCTGCCCAAGAAGCAGGTTTATCCTATCCTCGAAGACCAGGAAGGCGCGATCTGGGTTGGCACCTTTGGGGCGGGCCTCGTTCGCTTCGACACCGCCATGCGACCCACCGTGTTCGAGCCGGATAGCACGCTGCCTGCGCACGTGATGACTTTACATGAAGACGATACAGGTACCGTCTGGGTCGGCGGTCTCGGGTCGGTCTGCCGCATGCAGGGCAACCGGTGCGAGAAGGTTCATCTCCCGAATACGACGACCCGCGCAATCTACGAAGACCGACAAGCCCGCCTGTGGATCGGCACGCATCAAGGCCTGTACGTTGGACCATCCGACGACCCAATGGGGCCCTGGCTGCCTATTCAATCAAACGACGGCTTACCACAATCTTGGGTACGCACGATCCTGGAAGCCCACGACGGAACGCTTTTCTTCGGGACCAACGGCGATGGGTTGCTCCGCTACGATGAAAACGGCGGCTTCGATTTACTGTCTACCGATCACGACCTGCCTTCGAACCTCATCCGTGATCTCTACGAAGATCTCGACGGGCTGCTCTGGATTGCCCTTGAAGACCAGGGGCTGTGCCGGCTGGATCGACAAGACCATCCCACGCTGGCGGAGGGCGAGTTGAAGTGCCTCGACAGCCGCAACGGGCTTTATCAGAGTGGGCTCCACCGTATCATCGAGGATGACGACGGACGCTTCTGGTTTAACACGAACAACGGCATCTTCTGGGTCGAACGCCATCAGCTTCAGGCCTTCTTCGCCGGTGAGATTCCGGCTGTGACCTCGGTGAGCTATACCGAAGCCGAAGGGATGCGCAATCGGGAAGGCAACGGCGGCATGCAGCCAGCGGGCATCAAGACCCATGACGGTCGGTTGTGGTTTCCCACCCAAGACGGCGTGGTGATCATTGACCCGAGCGACGTGCCGCTGCCAGCCGCCCCGAGCGTGATTCTAGAAAACGCCCACGTCCGCGACGAGGTACGCCCTGTAGCGGATGGTCTGGAACTGGGCGCTGGCGAGCGAGATGTCTCTTTTCAGTATGCTGCGCTAGAGTTTAACCGGCCGGAGGATGTACGTTTTCAATATTGGCTGGAGGGCTACGACACCGCCTGGCGTGACGGAGGCAACCAACGCTCCGCCACCTACACAAACCTTTCGCCGGGGACCTATACGTTTCATGTGCGGGCAGGGGTAGGCGGCATCTGGAGTGAAGCTGTCAACCTGAATATCAAGCGCGCGCCGTTCTTCTGGGAAACGAGGTGGTTTCTAGCCGTGCTAGGGCTATTCGTCATCTCGGGAGGGGTGGGAATCTATTCGTTCCGGGTACGGCAGTTGAAGGCCCGAGAGGCTGAATTGGAAGAGGTAGTGCATGAGCGCACGACACAGCTTGCCGAGAAGGCAACCGAACTCGAACGCGCCAACGAACTCAAGTCACGCTTCCTGGCAAATATCTCGCACGAGTTCCGCACGCCGCTGACCCTCACCTTCGGTCCCCTCAACGACTTGCTCACCGGACGCTTCCGCATCGAAGAGGCCGCGCGCCCTCACCTCGAACGTGCCCAGCGCAACGGCCATCGCCTCCTCCGCCTGATCAACCAACTCCTCGAACTCGCCCGCCTCGACGCCGGAGCGCTCCATCTGGAGGCCCGCCGTGACGATCTGGCCCAACACCTGCGTGACATCGCTGCGCTCTTCCAGGACATCGCCCGGCAGCATCGCCTCTGCTTCACCGTCGACGTCCCTGCCGAGCCAGTCTGGCACGTCTTCGACGCCGACAAGGTTGAGAACGTAGTGGTCAACCTGCTCTCGAACGCAATCAAGTTTACGCCGCCGGACGGTGCGGTCTCGCTCAGGCTCGTGCAGGAAGATGACGGCACGGCGCACCTCACGGTGTCTGACAAGGGCCAGGGTATCCCAGAAGCCCACCTGCCGCATCTCTTCGACCGTTTCTATCAGGTCGATAGTGCGGCGACGCGGCGACGCGAAGGGTCGGGGATCGGGCTGGCGCTGGTGAAGGAACTGGTGGCCCTGCACGAGGGCCGGATCATGGTGGAGAGCACGCCGGGCGTCGGGACCCGTTTCGACGTGTTCCTGCCGGTCCTGGAAGTATCAGCCGCACCAGCCCCGACGGCGACAGATGACAGCCTCCATGCGCTGCCGACCGCCCTCCCCCAGGCTACATTTCTCGCAGAGGATCTCAACAGGGCTCACACAGAGGACAAAGACCGTTTTTCCGCACCGGACCTCAATGACACGGTGGTGCTGGTGGTAGAAGACAATGCCGACATGCGGGCCTACATCCGTGCCCACCTCGAAGCTGACTATCACGTCGTCGAAGCCACCCACGGCACCGCTGGCCTCGCCCTGGCCCAGGAATGGGTCCCCGACCTCGTCCTCTCCGACGTGATGATGCCCGAGATGGACGGCCTCGAACTCTGCGCCGCCCTCAAAAAAGACGTGCGCACCAGCCACATCCCCGTCACCCTTCTGACAGCGAAAGCCGAGGTTGAGCATCGCATCGCAGGCTTTGAATCGGGAGCCGACGCCTACCTCCCCAAACCCTTCGACGCCGAGGAGTTGCGCGTGCGGGTACGAACGCTGATCGAAGAACGGAGGCGGCTGCGCCTCTTGTTTGGCCCGGCGGAAGAGGCTACCGCAGGCGATGCGGCCCGCCCTGTTCTGCCACCGCAGGAGGCGGCCTTTCTGGCAGAGGTAGAGACGGTTTTGGAGGAGCACCTAAGCGACGCAACGTTTGGGGTGGACCAGCTCGCGGAGGCGGTCTACATGAGCCGTCGCCAGTTGCTGCGGAAGCTGAAGGCGCTCACGGACGAGTCGCCATCGGAGTTGTTGAGTCGGGCTCGGATGGCAAAGGCGGGGGCGTTGTTGCGCGAGGGCTTTTCAGCCAAAGAGGTAGCCTACGAGGTCGGTTTCAAGAGTTACTCTTCGTTCTCAAGGGCTTTCAAAAGTTTCCACGGCACCTCCCCTTCGGTCTTCGGGCAGGAGACCTAGATCCAATACCATTCAAATAAGCCGAGGTGGCTTGCCTTTCGTAGGTTTTGCTTTCGCCAAAAAGTAGAACCCAGCCAGGCAGCCACCCCGTGAGCTTCACCTTACGAACTATCGATCCCCATAG
>DATGCC010000879.1:0-3301 GCA_035312345.1 Rhodothermales bacterium | reverse complement strand
AAGGCCGCGTGCCAGAATGGGTGGGCGCAGGTGTGACGTATGGCATCGTGTTAATTTACGTATTGACGAGCGGCGTGATGGGCATAGGTTGGACCAACATGCTTCAGGGCATCTTCATGCTCGTTATCGCCTGGTTCCTGGGCCTGTATTTGCCCTACAAACTCTATGGCGGCGTCGGGCCAATGTTCGAGCAAATTGCAGCCAGCGACATGCGAGCCATGCTGCAAGCGCCCGGTCTGGATGGCACCGGCGCACCGTGGAACTGGTGGGCCTTTAGCTCGGCGGTCGTCGTCTCGGCAGTGGGCTTTTCGATGTGGCCGCACCTGTTTATGAAAAGCTATGCCGCCAGGAGTGAGCGAACGCTACGCCTGACCGTCGTGCTCTACCCCACCTTCCAACTCTTCCTCGTGCCGATTCTCCTGATCGGGTTTGCAGGCGTGCTGGCGTTCCCCGGCGTTACACCCGCCGACACCATCGTGCCATACCTGCTCACCCAGATCGACCTCTCGCCCGTGCTCATCGGGTTCGTGTGTGCAGGGACGCTGGCAGCATCAATGTCGTCGGGCGATACGATTTTGCATGCAGCGGCGTCTATCGGCATCCGTGATGGCGTACGCCCGCTGGTGGGCGATGCGCTCACCGACCTGCGCGAGCGGTTCTGGATCCGGATGCTCATCGTAGTGATCGGCGCGGTAGCATACTATTTTGCAGTCGTCTCGCAGGTGTCGATTGTGGCGTTGCTGCTTGGCTCCTACGGCGGCGTCGCGCAGATCTTCCCGTTACTGTTCGCGGCCTTCTACTGGCCCCGCGCCACAGGTGCTGGCGCGCTAGCGGGCTTGGTGGCAGGCATCGGCGTCAACACCCTCTTCCTCGTTCTGCCCCAGTGGCGTCCGGTGCCAATGCACGAAGGCATCTACGGCCTGCTCGCCAACGTGCTGGTCTTCGTCGCTGTCAGCCTGGCTACACAGCCAGAGCCGATGGAAAAGCTGCGAGTGTACATGGGACTTGAGGATTCAACTACGAAAGCCGCGTAGAACGTTTTACGTCTCAAAATACCCCTAGCAGTTTAGCCGCCATAATCAAGATGGCGACGATGAGCACATACCGAATGACCTTTTCGCCTTTGCGCACCGCCCAGATGGCCGCCCACCAGCCGCCGAAAGCATTGCCCGCCGCCAGACTGAGACCGAGCCACCAGTCGATGTGGCCGGTCCAGGCGAAAATCAGGAGCGTCGGTACGGTGTAGAGCAACACGATGACCGCCTTGTGCATGTTCACATAAACGAGGTTCATCTTGAGCAGGTGATGCAGCGCCGCCATGATCAGAAAGCCAACGCCAACCTGGATGAATCCGCCGTAGAACCCGATCCCAAACAGGGCCAGATAAACGAGCCACGAGGGCGTGCCTTCGAGCGTGGTCGTAGTTCCATCCTTGTCATAGCGCGAAAAGAGCATCGAGAGCACGACGCCGATCATGATGATGCCGAGGATACGCTGAAACCATGCATCGCTGATCCGCACCGCCACAATGGCTCCAATGATCGCACCGGGTAACGTAAAGGCTGCAAGCGTCAGGCTCTGGCGCAGGCGGCTGACTTTCTCCCGCCGAAACGCCAGCGCTGCAAACAGGCCATTGAAAAAGATGGCCACGCGGTTTGTGCCATTGGCCGTAGCGCTGTCCAAGCCGAGGAAAATGAGGGTGGGCATCGTGAGCGCCGACCCGCCGCCCGCCATCACATTGATAATCCCGGCGATGGTACCCACGCCAAAGAGAATCAGAAAGTCTAGCAGATCGGGCATGGTGGAAAGGACTCGACGTCGACAAAGAATCGCTCCCCAAGAAACGAATCGCGGAGCACATCATTTCTCAATTATTGATGACGAACGCGGAAACGCCCCATGCCTGATACCCACGCTTCCCTGAAAGTCAAAAACACCCTGCTTCGCCTCCTGCAAGGCGATATCACTGAAATCCAGGTCGATGCCATCGTCAACGCGGCGAACAGCAGCCTCATGGGTGGCGGCGGCGTCGATGGAGCAATCCACCGACGCGGCGGTCCGGCGATCCTGGCGGCCTGCAAGACCATTCGCCGCAACAACTATCCCGATGGGTTGCCCACCGGCCAGGCTGTCATCACTACAGGCGGTGAGTTACCTGCGCAGTATGTCATCCACACCGTTGGTCCCGTCTGGCGCGGGGGCACCACGAATGAACCGATGCTGCTCGCGGATGCCTACCGCAACTCGCTGGAACTGGCCCACCAGAACAAGCTGCGCACGGTTGCCTTTCCGTCCATCAGCACGGGCGTCTACGGCTTTCCCATCGAAAAGGCTGCGCCCATCGCGCTCCAAACCACCCGTGACTTTGTGCAGCAGCATCCCGATGCCTTTGAGGAGGTCCGCTTTGTGCTCTTCTCGCAGCATGATTTTGAGACCTATCAGCAGGCCCTGCCGGCGCTGGGCTAACCTGCCAATCGTGCTTTGCGCAGAAACTTTCGCACCAGTTTTTGTTTGATTAGATCGCACAGCCGCACTGCTCCTTTGCGGCTTCCCTCCTGGAACGACCTATTCGTTGGTATATGCGCCTTGCCCTCTACCTCTTTCTCGTTGTTTTCTTGTCCGCCTGCGCGGTAGAAGCCCAGCAGGCCCCTTCCCAGACCAAGGCTACGCAACCTGATACCCTGCAAGCACCGCGCCCGCTGGTGATGATGAACCTCGCGGCGCACCCGGACGACGAGGATGGCACAACGATGGCTTACTACCGCCACGCCAAAAACGCCATCGTGCATAGCGTCGTCTTCACGCGGGGAGAGGGTGGGCAAAACGAGATCGGCCCCGAACTTTATGAGGCCCTTGGTGCCATCCGCTCGGATGAAACGGAGCGCGCCGCCCGCCACCTCGGCACGCAGGTGCATTTTCTGAACTTCTCCGACTTTGGCTACTCGAAAATGGCGGACGAGGCCTTCGAGCTATGGGGCGGGCGCGACCGCGTCACGGCGCGGCTCGTCTACCTGATTCGCAAGCTCAAGCCGGATGTGCTGTTCACCAACCACGACACCCTCACGACCGGACCCAACCGGCAGCACGGGCAACACCAGGCCGTTGGCATTGCCGCCTACGACGCTTTTGAGTTGGCTGCGGACCCGACGTATCACCCGGAGCAACTGGAGGAAGAAGACGTCGATTTGTGGCAGCCCAAACGCCTGTTCCTGCGCCACTGGCGATCCAGCGAATCCGATGATGTGCAGGTACCCGTCGGCGAGGTTCTTGCGTCGAAAGGCATCTCGGCGGCAGCGCTGGC
>DATGCC010000878.1:0-2225 GCA_035312345.1 Rhodothermales bacterium | reverse complement strand
AGGGCCTCGCCCCAGAACTGCATCATTACCTGCTTGCGCGCTGCTCCTATAGCTTTGCGCACGCCCACCTCCCGGGCCCGGTCCGCCGAGCGCCCGATGGGGAGGGTCATAAAGTTGATGCAGGCTATCAGCAGCACAAACAGTGCGATGGCCCCGAGGATGTAGGAATAGGCGG
Organism: Rhodothermales bacterium; assembly: GCA_035312345.1. Classification (GTDB taxonomy): domain Bacteria; phylum Bacteroidota; class Rhodothermia; order Rhodothermales; family DATGCC01; genus DATGCC01. The sequence goes on along the minus strand of DATGCC010000878.1, from coordinate 2,050 downwards.
GGTCGCTTATTGGCTCGATGCCGGTGGGCATATCCGGGTTGAGGTGGATGTCGGTGATGGATTGAAGGCCAATGGTGTGCTCGTACGTACCGTAGCGCTCACCCAACGCCTGCTGCATCATGGTCGGCATCTTGGCTTCGAGCATTGGGCCGGTTGTGCCTTCGGCCAGCAGCACGTACGTCTCACCGAAGATGTTTGTCCAACTCTGATGCGCGTTGGGGCCATATAATTGTTGCGTGAGGGCGTGGGGCACGAGCATCTCAAACTGGATGCTGGAGTTGGTCGGCGGAGCCTCCGCGATACCGCGCACCACGAATTCCTGATAGGCGTCGTTCACATGGATAGAAAGCGTTTGCCCCATCGGGTCGTTGTCACCGAAGTACTTGTTCGCCATCTCCGGCGTCAGCACGACGCTGTTCGGGTTCGTCAGCACGGTTTTTGGATCACCTTGCTGGAGCGGAAAGTCGAAGACCTCAAAAAAGTTGGGATCGACCATATGGATGCGCTCGGTGAACGCGTCATCGCCGCGCTGCACAAGGTCATTGAAGAGGTCTACGCGAACGGTTGCTTCGACCTCGGGGAACGTAGCTTCGAGCGTTGGGGCCAGCACGAGGGGCGTGATGGTGTAGAAGAACGTCTCGTCTTCGTCGTACACCTCTTTGCCCCAGGCACGGTAGATGCGGTCGGCGTCGCTGTGAAAGCGGTCGTAGCTCCACTCGTGCTGCACAAACAGCATGATCAGCAGGCAACACGCCACGCCCACTGCCAGCCCGAAGATGTTGATGAAGGCGTGAGCCTTCTGCTTGCTAAGGTTGCGCAGGGCGATTTTGAGGTAGTTTTTGATCATAAGCTATCAGCTTTCAGCGGTTAGCTGTCAGCTTTAACATGAAAGAAAACGGTGCGGTATGAGGAGCTAAAAGCTGATGGCTGATAGCTTACAGCTTACTCATACCGCAACGATTGCACCGGATCGGCGAGCGCGGCGCGGATGGATTGGTAGCTCACCGTAGCCAGGGCGATGACAAGCGCCAGCCCGCCGGTGAACAGGAAGAGGCCTATCCCCATGTCTACGCGGTAAGCAAAGTTGTCGAGCCACTGCGCCATGAGGAAATACGCCACTGGAATGGCTATGACGAAGGCGATGCCCACGAGCTTGAGAAACTCCCGCGAGAGCAACAAGACGATGCCGGGCACCGTCGCGCCGAGGACTTTGCGGATGCCAATTTCTTTTGTTCGTTGCGTAGCCGTGAAGGCCGCCAGCCCAAAGAGACCGAAACAGGCGATCAGTACAGCTAGCATGGCAAACCCACTGAAGATCCGCCCTGTAATGTGCTCGGAACGATAGAGGGCTGCAAAATCCTGATCAAGGAAGGTGTACCGGAAGGGCTGCGTGGGCGCGAAGGCTTTCCAGGTGATTTCAGCAGCAGCAAGGGTACGCGGTAGATCGTCCATCTCAATACGGGCCGAGACCAGCAGGTTGGGCCGGTTGGTATTGCGCGGATCGGGACCAAGCAGCACCACCGGGCCAATCTCCTGGCGAAAGGAGGCCGTGTGAAAATCTTCCACGACGCCGATAATGGTGTAGGTGGATTCATTCGGCCACACCAGTCGCTTGCCAACCGGCTCATCCAGTCCCAGTCGTGCTACAGCGCTTTCATTGAGCAAGACAGCCAGCGAATCGGTAGCATACTCGCGCGAGAGGCTACGCCCAGCGACGAGATCGATGCCCAGCGTTTCGGCAAAATCGAAGCCCGTGTAGGTGTATTGCAGCGAAACCAGGGCATCGTCAGGTGCCTCTTCGAGGCGGAAGAGGTCTGCTGCGAACGGGCGGCCCGGCACGAGTTCAGAATTGGTGGCGCTGACGATGCCTGGCTGCTTGAGCAACGCCTCTTTGAAGGCTTCAATCTGCTGCCCCATCACTTCGGTCCCTTCGAGGACGATGACTTGCTCAGCATCAAACCCCAGCTTTTTGTGCTGGATGTAGCGCATCTGATTGGTCATCACTGCCGTCCCCGCGATCAAAACGATGGTGATGGCAAACTGAAAGACG
>DATGCC010000877.1:0-7238 GCA_035312345.1 Rhodothermales bacterium | reverse complement strand
CTGTTGTGGTTGTCGGGCGCGATGGGCGAGTGACAGGGCCGCTCTGTGCGCAGATCGTCACGGCCACGCTGCAAAGCACCGGGTGTGATGTGATCGATGCGGGCCTTGCCACGACGCCGACGGTCGAGATGGCGGTGCTGGCAGCGCAGGCGGCAGGCGGCATTATCCTGTCGGCCTCGCACAATCCCGCAGAGTGGAATGCGCTCAAACTGCTGAACGAAAAAGGCGAGTTTCTTTCACCGGAAGAAGGCGAGGAGGTGATCGAAATCGCCGAGGCCGGAACAGCGGAAACCGTGATGTACGACGCCATCGGATCGTACCGGCAGCAGGATTATCTAGACCACCATATTGAGCAGATCCTGGCGCTCGACTTTATCCACCCGGAGCAGATCGCCGCACGCGGGTTCAGCGTAGTGGTAGATGGCATCAACTCGGTTGGCGGTGTTGCTATTCCGCGTTTGCTCGAACGGCTTGGCCTGAAACAAGAAAATATCCACGTCCTCAACGGCGAGCCGACGGGCCACTTCGCCCATCCCGCTGAGCCGTTGCCCGAAAACCTCACCGAAACCATCGAAGCCGTAGCCGAACGCGGAGCCGACCTGGGCATTGTCGTCGATCCTGACGCGGACCGGCTTGCGCTCATCACCGATGGCGGGCAGTATTTGAGTGAAGAGTTGACACAGGTGGTGGCTGCCGATTTTTTGCTACGCTTTCGGCCGGGGCCATTCGTCACTAACCTTTCCTCGTCGCGAGCTATCGAAGACGTGGCGGCGCGGTACGGTGTGCCGGTTTATCGTTCAGCAGTGGGCGAGATCAACGTCGTCAAAAAGATGCAAGCGGTGGAGGCTGTGCTTGGCGGTGAAGGCAACGGCGGTGTCATCCTGCCCGATCTCCACTACGGTCGTGATGCACTCGTAGGCACCGCGATGGTGTTGCAGCACTTGGTCAACGAAGATGCCATGCTCTCCGAGGTGCAGGCCACACTGCCACGCTACACCATCTCGAAAAACAAGCTCCCCCTCGGCGACCTCGACCCCGACGCGCTACTGGCCGACCTCGCCGGGCGGTATAGTGATGCACGGATCTCCACCATCGACGGCGTAAAAATCGATCTGGATGAAGGCTGGGTACACCTTCGCAAATCCAACACCGAGCCGATCCTGCGCATCTACGCCGAAGCGACGACCCCTGATGCGGCCGACGCGCTCGCGCAACGCTTCATGGGAGAGTTGCAGGAAGGGGCTGTGTAAGGATTGGGGTGGGAGCAAGGAGGGCGGACGCGTTTTTTGTCAGCTGCTTTTCACACACCGCCTGTCGTCTCTCGAAAGACGTATTACCGTATCGTCGTAATTATGACTGAACATGCTGGGGAGAGCGGCTGTACGTTCTGATGTTTGCGAACTTGCGGGAAAGGACTACAGGAACCTTCGTTTTTCCGTGTCACCAGGCGATTCTGGCTCTGGAACCGTTGCTATGGTTACCGATGAGGCAATGCTGATACACGACCGCATGCTGGAGAGAGGGTATGGCAGATGACGCTGCCTCAAAACACGTAATGCCTCATCAGCAAGAGATCGACCGCCTCCGCGATCAAGTAGCAGCGATGGAAGAGGCGTTGCGGCGTGCTGAGGCGCAGATTCAAGAGCACGAGGAGCGCGAAGAGGCGATGATCCAGGAACTGGCCGAAGCCAAAGAGCGGGCCAAATCTATTGCTCGTATGCGCTCGGCCATTCTGAACAACCTGACCCACGAGGTACGTACGCCGCTCACCGTCATCGTCGGTTTCACGTCTATGCTACGGCGAGGCATCGATCCGAAGTATATGCGGTTCGTGGATTCCATCGAGCGCAGTGGCAACCGGCTGATGCTGATGCTCGACACCATCCTGGATCTCGCGCAACTGGAAGCGGGCACCATCATCACCGATCACCAGATGGTAGACGTCGTTGATGTGGTAGACGAAGCGGTGGGCATGCTACGGCCTTACGTCGAAGAAAGCCAACTCGAACTGCGGTGGGAGCGGCCTGCCAAGTCCATGACCGTTTGGTTCGATCAGCGCATCCTCTCTCGCGTGTTGCGCAATCTGCTCGATAATGCCATTAAGTTTACAGAGGAAGGCTACATCGAGGTAAGTATTGAGGAGACCAAGGACTGGACCAGCATTAACGTGCGGGACACGGGCGTCGGAATCGACCAGTTATACCAGGAGCAACTGTTTGAGGAGTTCTCGCAGGAGAGCACGGGGCTGGAGCGAACCCATCAGGGCACGGGGCTGGGGCTGGCCGTGTCCAAGCGGCTGATGGATAAGGCTGGGGGGACCATCAGCGTAAAAAGCCACAAAGGCAAAGGCAGCCTCTTCGCCGTTTCCGTTCCACAAAACGAGCAAGTGGCCGCCTGAGCAGGTACGGGTTTAGTTGAGGCGTTGCAAAAGCGCACCTTGTTTGGGACGTGCTATTGCGTATCTTTATCAGCAGCGGGCTCCGGCGATGCCTCGGGGAGCCTATTTTGTAGATCTTTAGAGGACAGGGGTGATGCAGTTGCTGCACGATCTCGCGGTGCTTTATCTGGCGATGGCCGAAAATGTAGAAGGCGACCTCAGTTATGCCGAGCGTGAAGCCGTTACCGACAACCTGGCCCGGCATCACGAAGACCTGGACCGCGCCGAAGTGCAAAACGTCGTCCTGGAGGTGCTGAATGAATATCCCGATGGCGAGGCCGTACGCCACGCCGCCCACACCGTGGTGCATACCCTCCGGGACCAGCTTTCGGCGGGCCAGAAGAAAGCCATCTTGCAGGACCTCGCCCGCATTGCTCGGGCCGATGGCGTCGTGCTGGTAACCGAGCGGGGCTTGCTGGCAACCGTAGCCGAAAGCTGGGCCGTGCCGCTACCCCGTGATGCAGTAGAGTCTGGCCATGTCTCGGAGCGCCCCGACGCGCATTGGGGCCTGTTGCACCACCTCGCCTTCATCTACCTGGTGCTGGCGCATGCTCCTGACCACGAGTTTAGCGAGGACGAGCGGCACCTCGTCTTGCGCAAGCTCCAGGCCTGGCAGCCAGACTTGGACGACCATGAGGTTCACGCTGTGCTGGAGCGGGCGCTGGAACGCTACGGGCAGGGAGCCAACGCCGACATGCTGGCCGAGTCGGTAGATGCCATCAAACATACCTTACCCACTACCCAGCGCCGCAACGTTCTCAACGATCTCATCCAGATTGCCAACGCCGACGGGATTTTCCTCGACAGCGAAGAAGACTTGCTGAATGACCTCACGCTGGCCTGGGACGTAGACGCCTTCGCCGATGAGCCGGATGGAGAAAGGTAGGGCAGAGGATGAGCGTGCGGGGTGGGAAGTGAAGAACTAAAGTCAGATATCCAATCCCAGTAGCTTTTTACAGGCTGCCAAAGAGCGCCCGGAAGCGCAGTTCCCATACCTTCCACGCGGCCTCACGCACGATGGCTTTGCTCATCTTTGACTGGCCTTCGGTGCGCTCGGTAAAAACGATAGGCACCTCCATCAGCCGAAACCCGGCTCGCCAGGTGCGATATTTCATCTCCACCTGAAACGAATAGCCATTCGATTTAACCCGGTTCAGGTCGATGGCTTCGAGGACGCGGCGGTGGTAGCATTTGAAGCCTGCCGTCACGTCGTACACCGGCAGGCGCGTGATGGCGCGCGTGTAGATCCCGGCACCGTACGAGAGGATGAGGCGTGAGAGGGGCCAGTTCATCACCCGCACGCCGTCGGCGTAGCGCGAGCCAATGGCAAGATCGGCATCGTTTTCAGCGACAGGGGTGATGAGGCGGGGCAGGTCGTTGGGGTTGTGCGAGAGGTCGGCATCCATCTCGCAGATGTAGTCGTAGCCCTGTTCGAGCGCAAACCCGAAGCCGAGGCGATAGGCTGTGCCCAGACCCTGCTTGCCTGCTCGCACAATCAGGTGGATACGGCCCGGATACGTTTTCTGCGTCTCACCAATCAGAGCCGCTGTGCCATCGGGCGACCCATCGTCAATTACTAGCACATCCACATGGCCGGGCAGGGCCATCACCAGATCAAGGACATGGCGAATGTTGGCGCGTTCGTTGTAGGTAGGGATGATCACCAGCGCCCGCCCGGTGACCACCGCATTGGCGGATTGGGGCGCAGGTGATAATGTGATTGCGGGTTCTGTCATGCAGAAAATCGTGGGGCAGCGAAGACTGTCAGCATGGGTAGCGGGTAATCGGAAGGGTACGAATACGACCCAGGCGCGTCTGGGTTCGACGGGAGGTAGTAGCTTCAAGCGCAACTACGGCTGTAGGAAGGAGAGGCGGCTATTAGCAAAATGACTACGCAAGATTCATCCGATGGAGGAAACCGGGTCTCTGGGTGCGGGTACCGAAACAACCTCACTATCTGATGTTTTCCGTTCTTCCTGTTGATCCCTATGAAACACGTTGTTGCTTTCGTTTTGCTCGTGGGGCTGCTTGTACCAGCGACGCGGGCCCAGCCCACAGGCGATACAGCCCGCCCGCATAATGTCATCCTGTTTGTATCCGATGGCTGCGGTCCAGCCAGCTTCACGCTTGCCCGCGATTTTCTGCGCTACAAGCATGGCACCGAGCACCTCGCCATCGACGACCTGTTGGTCGGATCGATCCACACCTATGCCACCGACAACCGCGTGACGGACTCGGCAGCAGGCGCGACAGCATTTGCGTGCGGCGTCAAGACGTACAACGGAGCGATCGCTGTAGATACCACAAAGGCGCCTGTAGCTACGTTGCTGGAAGCCGCAGAGGCCCAGGGTATGGCGACGGGCCTCGTAGCGACAAGCCGCATCACGCACGCTACCCCGGCCTCTTTCGCCGCGCATGTGCCCAGCCGTAGCATGGAGGCCGAGATTGCCGCGCAGGAACTGGCACACGGCGTAGAGGTGCTTTTGGGAGGTGGCCTCGGCTACTTTCTCCCGCTCGATGCCGGGGGATGGCGAGAAGATGGACGCAACCTGCTCACCGAAGCCGAGAAAGCAGGTTATCAGGTCGTGCAAGACCGTGCCGGGTTTGATGCCACGACGCAGGCCCCTGTGCTGGGCCTGTTTGCCAATAGCCATATGGATTACGAGATTGACCGCGATCCTGCCGAGCAGCCGAGCCTCGCCGAGATGACGGTCAAAGCCATCGACCTGCTGAAAGATGACCCGGACGGGTTCTTCCTGATGGTTGAAGGTAGCCGCATCGACCACGCAGGGCACGCCAACGACGCTGCCGCGCACCTACACGACATTCTCGCTTTCGACGAAGCCATCGCCGCAGCACGTGCCTTTGCTGAGACGGACGACCAGACGCTCATCGTCTCGACCTCCGACCACGAAACAGGCGGCCTTTCGCTGGGGCGCAATATCGACGGGCAGAGCGTGTATGCCTGGAAGCCTGAAGTGCTCGATCGTATCGATGCCTCGTTTGAAAGGATGGGCCAGTTGAACCAGGAGCAGGACGCGACAGCGTGCGACATGCTAGAGCAGTACGCGCACATCGAATGTACAGAAGCAGAGGCGGCGGCTTTTGCTCGTGCGAAAGAAGAGGAAGGAGATCCGAACGCGCTGGCTACCGAAGCCGTTGCCCGCCGCGCCATTCTGGGCTGGACTACCAACGGGCACACCGCCGTCGATGTCAACCTCTACGCCTTCGGGCCGGGCCAGGAGCACTTTCGCGGGCATCACGACAACTCCGATATTGGACAAATCCTCGCCGATTTGCTCGGCTTCGACCTCGACGCACTGACAGCAGAATTGCAGCAGGAAATGACCGGATCACAATAGCTGTTTTCTTATGAAACAAAGAACCGCATTTTTAATAGCAGTGGCGGTTTATCTGTTGGGTGGATGTGTGGTACATGCGCCAGTGAGTGAAGGCGTGATGTTTTATGACGGTGCTACCGGAGAGCGTCAGCGAAAAAGGCATCTCGGAGGAAGTGCCACGTTGGCTCCCATGCGTACTATCGCCCGAGACGTTGTTCAGCGGGCACATCCTGAGTGGGATGCTAGGGATCGGGTACTCAATCCCAATCGAGTGAGTGCCGGGTTCTACTGGTCTTCCTACGATGTACAGGGACGGTATGCGTTGTCTGGCACGATAGGGATTTTGGTGACAGGGCTGGATGGGACTGTGCAGGTGCGGGATCGTACCTATCTCACAGCGGGGATGTCCTTGCCTGGTCAGGTGCAGGGTTTTCTGCAACAACGTCTGGTCAACGCGCCCAGCATAAAAGTAGCGGTTGGGTTCGGCTATCGGCGTGACTTGCTTACGTTTACAGAACCCTGTAGTAGCGAGAACTATTGTCTTGACTTCGAGACGATTCCTGCAACATCCGTTGGCGCACGGAGCTTTCTAATCTACCACGATAGAAAAGATGACAAAACAGGCTTGCGGCTCGGCATTTACACCGGGTATGCGTTGCAAATAAACAGACCATTGATTGACGTAACGCTGACAGTGGGTGTGTTTTGATTATCTTAGGTGACGTGTATTATGTCACACGCTGAGGTTGTGCCTGTCTGGTAGCCGGTTATGCTCATACATGAGACCCCATTCGTCATTGTCGATACCGAGACCACGGGGACGAATGCCAAGTCGGATCGGGTCATCGAGATTGCGGCGGTGAAGGTGCTCGGCGGCAGCGTGGTCGACACGTTTTCGCAACTCATTAACCCGGAACGCTCGGTACCGTACCGCATCACGCGCCTCACCGGCATCACCACGGCAATGGTGTTCGACCAGCCAACAGCGGCCCGGGTACTCCCACGCTTTCTGAAGTTCCTGGGTGATGCCGTCTTCGTGGCGCACAACCTGACCTTCGACCAGCGCTTCGTGGATGCCGAACTGGCACGCATCGGACGGAAGACGCTCACGAACCCGATGCTGTGTTCGCTCCGCTTGGCGCGGCGCTTGCTACCAGGCTTGCGGTCGAAAGGGCTTTCTGGCCTCATCGACCATTACAACTTGGTGGTAGATGGGCGGCACCGCGCCCTGGGCGATGCGGCGGCAACGGCAGAAGTCTTCCTCAAGTTCATTTCGCAAGTCGCCTTTGAGCACGACATCGAAACGCTGGATGAACTGCTTCACTTCCAGCATCGCAAGTACCGCGACCTGCGCAAGGGGCCGAAGCATCTCCGGCGCATCCGTGAAGAGGTGCTGCCGCGCCTGCCCAACCTGCCTGGCGTCTACTTCATGCAGGATAAGCAAGAAGCCATCATCTACA
>DATGCC010000876.1:0-4858 GCA_035312345.1 Rhodothermales bacterium | reverse complement strand
TACTGCCGTCTTTCCATCGATTCTCCTCTATCCGCTGGCATGGCAGAGCGCAACCATATCATCCGCACCGAAGTCCGCGAACTGGTCTTGCTGGCGGGGCCGGTGGTGGCGGCGCAACTCGGCCAGATCTCGATGGGCTTTATCGACACGGTGATGGTGGGGCAACTCGGCAGCGCGCAACTGGCGGCGGTGGCGCTGGGCAACACCATGTTTTTCTTCACCTTGATCCTGAGCATGGGTATGGTTCTCGCCGTCGGGCCGATGGTGTCGCAGGCGTTTGGGGCGGGCGAGCACGATCCCATCGGGCGGAGCGTACGGCAGGGGTTGTGGCTGGGCGTGGCGTTGTTTATTCCGGGCTTGGTTATTCTCTACAATGTTGCGCCGTTTCTGCGCTGGATCGGGCAGGTGGAAGAGACGGTCGTGTTGGCACAAGGCTACCTTCGGGCCATCGTCTGGGGCTTTCTTCCGTTTCTGTGGTTCGCCGCGCTACGTAGTTTTGTGGAAGCCATCTCACGACCCTGGCCGGTGACGTTCATCACATTTGCAGGTGTGGGGCTCAACATTGGAGCCAACTATGTGCTGATGTACGGCAAGCTTGGTTTCCCGGCGCTGGGCGTGGTGGGCACAGGATGGGCCAGCACCATCGTGTTCTGGTTTCTCTTTCTGTTGCTCGCCCTCTATGTGCAGGCGGTGCCGCGTTTCAAGAGCTACCACGTCTTCTCTCGCCTCGGCAAACCCGACTCGCATTATTTCCGCGAACTCTTTCGCATCGGGTGGCCTATTGGGGTGTCGTACGGTATTGAGGTGGGCCTGTTTATGGTGACAGCACTACTGATGGGAACGTTGGGCACAGTGCCGCTGGCAGCGCATCAGGTGGCCATTCAGTGCGCGGCGTTTACGTTTATGGTGCCGCTCGGCATCGGTATTGCTACGTCGGTGCGGGTGGGGCAGGCCGTGGGTCGGCGCGATCCCGAGGGGGCTCGCTGGGCGGGCTATCTCGGCATTATGCTCTCGGCGGCGTTTATGATTTGTATGGCTATGCTTTTCTGGACGATTCCGCGTTCGATCATTTCGCTCTATCTAGATCTCAGCAACCCAGCCAATGCCGATGTGGTGGCGCTGGCTATTACGCTGCTTGGCATTGCTGCCTTCTTTCAACTCTTTGATGGCGTGCAGGTCGCTGCTGCTGGAGCCTTGCGCGGACTCAAGGATACCCGGGTGCCGATGGTGCTGGCATTTTTCTCGTACTGGCTCATCGGTCTTTCGATTGGCTATGCGCTGGGTTTCCGGGCCGGATGGGGCAGCGAGGGGCTCTGGTGGGGGTTGGTTGTCGGTTTAGCAGCGGCGGCGTGCTTACTCACCTTGCGTTTCCACCGTCATGTGCAGTACGTTGCGTCCGCGTCAGACGCCGTGGTGGAGGAGGCGTGAGTGCGTGAGACGGAGGCGCAAGGGAGTTTTTCTGCCTATTACGTCATCAACATGTAACACGAAACACGCAGTATCTTCCTAACCCTCTCTTTATTCTAAATTCAATACGAGTTCGTCTCGCTTAAATGTACTATGCTGTACATTAAGGCACTCTGTCCCACCCACTAACCGCTTGAAGTCGGGAGCGATATGTCACAAATTTTTCCGAAGAAGGCGAATGTGCTGCCCCACGTCTCTCTGGCGGGGGCGCTCTTCGGTGGCGTTTTTCTCATCCTTATCGTCTGGTACTACTTCTCGCCGGAGTACACCGACGTAGGGTATGCCCCGGAGCAGCCCGTGCCGTACAGCCATCGCCTTCATGCCGGCCAGCTAGGCATGGATTGCCGATACTGCCATAACTGGGTCGATGTGTCGAAGCACGCCAACCTGCCCGCTACGCAGACCTGCATGAACTGCCATAGCCAGATCCGCACCGAGTCGCTGTTGCTGCTGCCGGTGCGCGAAAGCTGGGCCACCGGGCAGCCCGTTGAGTGGGTGAAGGTACATCATTTGCCCGACTATGCACACTTTACGCACGCCCAGCACGTCAACAACGGTGTGGGTTGCGAGACATGCCACGGGCGCATCGACCAGATGGAGGTGGTGCAGCAGGTCGAGCCGCTCTCGATGGGATGGTGCCTGGAATGTCACCGACAGCCCGAACTCTATCTGCGGCCCGAGGACGAGATCACGACGATGGGCTACGTGCAGCCCGCCGATTTCATCGAGCGCAACCTGGAGCGCATCCGCACCCAGGCCATCCAGCCGCCCACCAACTGCTCCGCTTGTCATTACTAAAAGCTGTCAGCTATCGGCTTTCAGCGGTCAGGATTTAATGATTTAGCTGCGGGCTGATAGCTCATAGCTGATAGCTAAAAAACCATGATCGAACTCCCAATCGTAGATACGCAAGCGCCTGCTAACGAGACGCCAGACACTCAGCCCAAGCAACGGCTCTGGCGTAGCATGGCAGACTTGCGGAAAGACAAGGATTATCAAGACCTCGCGCAGCATGAGTTCATGCCGGGTGCTGCCGAGACGCCCAAGGGCGCGTCGCGTCGGCAGTTTATGCAACTCATGGGTGCGTCGATGGCGATGGCCGGGCTAACGGCCTGCCGCCGTCCGGTCGAGAAGATTCTGCCGTACACGCGCAAGCCAGAAGAGATTATTCCGGGTATTCCGCTGTTTTACGCGACGGCGATGCCGTTTCGCGGTGTGCTGCTTCCGCTGTTGGTTGAGAGCCACGAGGGACGCCCGACCAAGGTGGAAGGCAACCCCGATCATCCTGGAAGCCGGGGGGGCACTGGTCTTTTTGAACAGGTATCGGTGCTCAATCTCTACGATCCCGATCGCTCTACCTCGGTGCTGCACAACGGCAGCGAAGCCAGTTGGAATGACTTTGTATCGTTCAGCCAGTCGATGGCCGCGAATGCCGCAGGCCGTCGCATGGTGGTGTTGAGCGAAGAGACCTCTTCGCCGACGGCGGCGGCGCTACGCCAGCAACTCACCCAGCGCTTTCCGCAACTCCGCTGGATCACTTACCGCGCTGAGGGGGACGACCCGGTGCAACTCGGCATGCAGCAGGCCTTCGGTCGTCCGCTACGTCCCGATTATCGCTTTTCTCAGGCCGAAGTAATTGTCAGCCTCGACGCCGATTTCCTCGGTGCAACAGCACGCAACGCCACCGAAGCCAGCCGCGAATTCGCTGACGGACGCCGCCTCGAATCCGCAGATGACACGATGAGCCGCCTCTACGTCGTAGAGAGTCATCACACTTCGACGGGGGCGATGGCGGACAACCGCCTGCGGTTGCGTAGCAGTGAGATTCCTGCCTTTGCCGCCGCACTGGCTTCGCGGCTCGGCGCGGGCGGCGGCAGCAGTGCTTTTGCCAACCACCCATACATTGCAGCGATGGCGGAGGATCTACAAGCCGCCGGGGCCAACGGTGTGGTGCTTGCAGGCGAAACGCAGCCGCCCGAAGTCCATGCGCTCTGCGCCGCCATCAACAGCGCGCTCGGTAGTGTGGGCACGACGATGCTGCTGTACGATACCGGCCTCGAACCCGTCCGCCCGCAGACCGAAGAGATGTCCGAACTGGTCCGCGACATGACTTCGGGCAATATCGACACGCTGCTCTGCCTCGGCGTTAACCCAGTCTACGATGCGCCTGCCGGGGTGGACTTTGCTGCTGCGATGAACAGTGTCGGCGAGACGATCCATGTCGGTCCCTGGCTGGACGAGACGGCGCAGGCAGCAAGCTGGCACATCCCGCGGGCGCATTACCTCGAAGCCTGGGGCGATGGCCGCAGCTACAACGGCACACTTTCCGTCATCCAGCCGCTCATCGCACCGCTCTACGACGACGCAAAGTCGGACATTGAAATACTAAACCTCCTCGCGACGGGCCTGGATCAGGCCGGCTACGACCTCGTCCGCAACCAGTGGCGCACCGCTGTCTCGGGCGACTTTGAGAAAGGCTGGCGCAAAGCTTTGCATGATGGTTTTCTGGCGAACACAGCCTACGCGCCAACCACGGCTGCTGCCACCGCGCCTTCGCTCGGATCGCTCCCGACGCTTGGTGAGGATGAACTGGAACTCGTTTTCCGCCTCGATCCGACCGTTTTCGATGGTACTTACGCCAACAACGCGTGGTGCCAGGAAATGCCTGATCCCTCAACGAAGCTCGTATGGGACAATGTGGCGCTGATGAGCCCGGCCACCGCCGGGCGGCTCGGCCTGGAAGTCGATTACCACAAAGGCGTCTATCACGTCGATATGGTGACGCTGACAGTGGGCGGTGCAAGCATCGACCTGCCGGTCTGGACCCTGCCCGGCCACGCCAACAACTCGATCAGCGTGACGATGGGCTACGGGCGCAATATCCAGTCGGATCGAGATTTGCCCGAAGATCACTTCTTCGACACGGACTACGACACCAATATCTACGCCAAGGGGCCGTTGGCGAATGGCGTCGGGGCCAACGTTGCCAAGATCCGTCCGGCGATGTCCACCACGACGGTAACGGGCGTTGAGGTTACCAAAACTGGCGAGCGCTACAAAATTGTGACCACGCAGGAGCACGGTGCGATCAACATTGAGTCGCGCCCGCTCTACCGTATGGCCACCTACGACGAGTACAAGCAGAATCCGGCGTTTGTGGAGGACTTTGAGGCACCGACGCCTGGCGAGCCGTTTGAGGAATACCCGCCGCTGTGGGAGAGCCGTCATCCCGAAGCCTCCACCGCGATGAAGGACAATCCCTACTACCGCAACCAGTGGGGCATGGTCATCGACTTGAACGCCTGCTCGGGCTGCAACGCGTGCATTGCGGCGTGCAGCATCGAGAACAACGTGCAGGTCGTTGGCAAAGAGTATGTAGGCCAGGGCCGCG
>DATGCC010000875.1:0-3733 GCA_035312345.1 Rhodothermales bacterium | reverse complement strand
TTCTGCATAGGGCGCCAGCGAGGCGGGCAAGGCCGCAACGGGCTGCAGGGCACCCTGCACCGAGGAGGCTGTTGCCTGCGTTGTGGTCGCGTCGGTCTCCGGGCCGCTGACGGGCACCCTGCCATCGAGGAGCAACTGCGAGAGTTGTATCGGCGTCAGCGTGCCGAGGTTAGACGGTGTCTCGGCAGGGGTGTTGGCACCGAGGTCTTTGACGGGTGCCTCTTCGGCGTAGGGATCGATGAATTTGCCATCAGCGATACCGACGCTCACAGAGTGGACCATGCTGCGCCGCGAAAGGCCGGACTCGTCGAAGAGCTTTTTCATCTGCCGCTCGTCGCCCTGGGCGCGCGCCTCTTCGAGCTTGGCCCGCAGGGCTTTGTCGAGAACCGGCTGGGCCGTAACACGGATCGTGTAGGAGCCGTCGGGCATCTCGTCGGCTTTCAATTGTAAGTTAGGCACTTCGTCCCCGTTGAAGTCCTGCACATAGTAGAACGCGTCGGGGCCAGCGACCTGCATGTTAAAGCCCACATAGGTACCCTGGGGCTTAAACGTTACGGCATCATCCGACACCGTGGTTTGTGCAATGAAACTCTCAACGGCCTGGGCCTGGGCATCAAGGGGATATACCGTGCCAAGGACGAGAGCTATAGCGAGCAACAAGAATGCATATCTTGCCTTCATATGCGCATCCTCCGTAAGCTGAATGGGTGATTATGAATGGGCTGAGACTAACGGCCACAAGTATCGGTTACAACTATCTCCACTGTAGTCCGGTCTGCCATTTATTTGCAGCGACCGACCAGGAAACAAGCAAGGCGACAAAACAAAATACATCCAGCCATCCCAAATGCAATAGCTAGGCGCGATCCTGAGAATGGCACAAACCAGAGAAGGGGGTGTTGGTTACGGGCCACATGGGTAGCCTTACTTAAGGCAGTCCTCAGCACTTCTCTTCCTTACACAGTATAGAAAATTCTAGAGGGAATCGTCTAGTATTGCGATTAAAAAAATATTTTTAGTGCCTTTTCGCTCCTGGATCGGGAAGGCACTAAATGGGTCTAGCAGTTCAAAATCGTCTCTTTTTTAGCGTTCAGAGGGCTCGTAAAATATTTTGTTGGGGCGTTGTTTTGGTATTGTTTTTTTGCAAGAGGCTTGAATTCGATCTGTGGTGCTTGTATTGTTCTGTATCCATTCGCGCTGCTTCCGTGGTTGCTTTTAGCGGCGAAGGCTCCTGTTTGTTGTACATGCCCCTCTTCTTCCTTGGCGAGCCTGCTGCGTGTATTTCCAAATGGATTGTGAGATTTAGCTAAAGGAGGTAAGAAAGCATGATGCATCTGTCCCCTTCTGTGCCCTCACGGTATGCTCGGCGTTTCCTGGGACAAGGCTGTCTCGGCGTGAAACGTCTCCTGATGATACTGGGGAGCGTATTGCTGCTAGTGGTGACAAGCGTCCCTGTGAATGCCCAGGTCACCCTGAACGAACAGGTGGAGGTTGCCTCCAGCGATCTGGCGGGCGTCAACCCTGGCGATCTGCTCTCGCTAACCATTACCGCTGATGATACAGACCTGGAGCCGGGCGATCCTATCGTTGGGCGCTACCAGATCCAGTCATTCTCGCTCACTTTGGGTAGTCTGACGCTTTCTGGCGGTGGTGCAGCAGGGCAGGACGTGGTCGTGTGGCACGATAGTACCGCAGAGTCCATAGCGTCGGACCGCATTTTTGTAGTCCCGCTTCTCATCACCGATGGGTCGTGTACAGCCGCTTTCCGCCTGGAGGTCTCCGATACGCGCCAGGTCGAATCTGGTAGCCCTCCCCCTCCTCCCCCTCCAGGACCGCTTGCAGATGATGCGCTGCCCTCGGAAATCCCGGATGGCTTTACCTTCAACGATGTGCAGATCACGGCCAGCGGCGGCGGGCGTGGTGGCTGCGCCTTTAACGTCTTTGGCCAAGTGGTGCTGGAGATAGGCGGCGGCGGCGATGACGCCGACGGCGATGGCATCGTGGATGACGAGGACAACTGCCCCGCTATCGCGAACCCGGACCAGTTGGATTCGGATGGCGACAGCATCGGTGATGCCTGCGACGAATTTCCCTTCGACTTCGACAACGATGGCGTCGATGACGAGGACGACAATTGCCCAACTGTATACAACCCCCCACCTCCCGGTGGCGTTCAGGCCGATAGCGATAACGATGGCATCGGCGATGCCTGCGACTCAGAGGAGCCCGACTCCGATGGCGATATGGTGCCCGATGGCGATGATAACTGTATCGATGTGCCGAACCCCAATCAGGAAGATGGCGATGGCGATGGCATCGGCGATGCGTGCGACATGTATCCCGACGACTATGACAATGATATGGTGCCAGACGATGAGGACAACTGTCCCTTCGTAGCCAACACCAATCAGGAGGATTCCGATGGCGATGGCATCGGCGATGCCTGCGACACCGACCAGCCGGATGCCGACGGCGATGGTATCCCGGATGTACTGGACAACTGCCCCAACACCATCAACCCCAACCAGACCGACTCGGACGGTGATGGCATTGGCGATGCCTGCGATGCCTTCCCCAATGACTATGACAACGATGGCGTTGATGATGACGAGGACAACTGTCTCTTCACGCCAAATCCGGACCAGACGGACAGCAATGGCAACGGCGTCGGTGATGCCTGTGAGACAGATGCCGACGGGGACGGTACGCGTAATGAGTTAGACAACTGCCCCGTGACACCCAACGCCGACCAGGCCGACTTCGACAGCGATGGCGATGGCGATGCCTGCGACCCGGACGATGGCAATGCCGATGCTGGAAACGACTTTACGGTCGAGTGCAACTCGCATGAAGGCACAGAAGTCCTGCTCGACGGAACGGCTTCGTTCGATCCCGATGGCGAGAGTGTCTATACTTGGACTGAGGATGGTGAGGTCATCGCCACCGGCCAGACAGCTACGGTCACCCTCGGCCTGGGCGTACACACCATTACGCTGACGCTAGAAGATTCTCCCGGTGAGACCACCACGGACGAGATCGTGATCACGGTGGAAGATACAACGCCGCCCGAAATCGTGCTCAATGGCGATAATCCGCTCACGCTCGAATGTGCGGTCGATACGTACAACGAGCCAGGGGCCGTGGTGACCGATGTGTGTGACTCCACCCCGACGCTGGTCATCACCGGTACGGTCGACCCGTCCACGCCGGGCACCTACGAGATCACGTATACCGCCACCGATGACAGCGGCAACGAGGCGGTCGAAGTCCGCACCGTGGAGGTGGTCGATACCACCCCACCCGTGATTTCGCTCTTCGGCGACGACCCGCTGGCCGTGATTCGCTTTAGTGGACCGTACGCCGACCCCGGCGCGGACGTAACCGACCTCTGCGACGCGAATCCGTCGCTGGTTGTCTCAGGGACAAGCATTGATACCAACGTGCCCGGTGTGCACACTGTCACCTACGATGCTGAAGACGCCTCGGGCAACACGGCGCAGGAGACCCGCACCGTCGAAGTCATTGACGACCCTGCTGCGCTGGCGCATGTGTATCTGTTGCTCGCCGACGAGGACATCACCATCGACAAGAGTTCGATGGTGACGGGAGACTTTCATTCGAACGGGACGATTGTTATCGAAAAAGGCCCGGCCACCTATACCAGCAACCTGACCGCCATTGGCGACATCAACATCAACGATGACAACACCATTGAGGGGGATGTGACCTCGGG
>DATGCC010000874.1:0-4533 GCA_035312345.1 Rhodothermales bacterium | reverse complement strand
CTGGGGTCTGGACGATGCCACCCGCGCTCACATTGAGGCATTGCGCAAGCCAGACGCGGTTGCCGTGGTGACGGGTCAGCAGGTCGGCTTGCTTACCGGGCCGCTCTATACCCCGTACAAAACCATCACGGCGGTGCAGTTGGCAAAGCAGTTGTCTGACGAAACAGGTCGCCCCGTGGTGCCGATTTTTTGGCTCGAAGGCGGTGACCATGACCTGGAAGAAGTCACAGGCGTCAAGATGCTGCGGCAAAACGAAGTGGTGGCATTACGCTACACCGGTCACACACTTCCCGAAGCAGGTAACCTCGGCCCCGTCGGACGGCTCGAACTGACCGAGCAGATCGAAGCCGTGCTGCGCGAGGTTGAAGAAACCCTGCCGCCGTCGGATTTCCACGACGCGCTGATGGAGAACCTGCGCGCTGCTTATCAGCCTGGCACCACGCTGCTTGACGCTTTCGCTCGCTTCATGCGGTCACTCTTTCCCGAGGCCAGGCTGGTCTTCATGAATCCTGACGATGCACGGCTCAAACGGCTGGCAACGCCCCTCTTCCGTCGCGAGATCGAAGATTACAAGACGGCCCATAGCGCCCTCGCCACGGTCAGCGAGGAACTGGAGAAGGATTTCCACGCCCAGGTCAAGACGCGCCCGACGAATCTGTTTCTGATCAACGGTGCAGGCCGCCACGCGCTGGATGCGGACGGTGATCAGTTTGCCCTGCGCGGCACGGACGAGGTGTTCACCCGCGAAGAACTGCTGGCTGTATTGGACGACGCGCCGGAGCGATTCAGCCCCAACGTGGTGTTGCGCCCGCTGATGCAGGACCTGCTGCTGCCCACCGCCGCGTATGTGGCTGGGCCGGGCGAAGTGGCCTACTTCGCGCAGTACAAACCCATCTATGCCTGGGCCGAGCAGCCGATGCCGATAATTTATCCTCGCGCCAGCGTCTCACTTATCGAGTCAAAGGTGCAGAAGGTGCTAGACCGCTACGGGCTGGATGTGGCGGCGTTCGAGGCGGATCTGGACCGGCTTTTTCAGCGCATCGTGCTCGACAACATGGAAGTAGACATCGACGCTGTGTTCAAGGACGCCGGGCGGCATCTGCATCAGGCCATCAACGACCTGAAGCCAAGCGTCGAGCAGGTGGACCGCACGCTAATCAAAGCAGCCGAGGGCACGCGGGCAGCGTTGACGAAGGAGATGGAAAAATTCAAGGCCCGCGTAGTTCGCGCCGAAAAGCAGAGCCAGGAGCAGGTCCGCGCCCAACTCGAAAAGGCCAAAGTCAATCTCTTTCCCGGTGATGGGTTGCAGGAACGCACGCTCTCAGCGCTCTACTTCCTTAACAAGTATGGCCTTGATCTCTGTACGGGCCTAGAAACCGATCTCTCGCTAGACACCAGCACCCACCAAGTCGTGGCTCTTTAGGTTGATCAGGTTAGCAGGTTACAGGTTGACAGGTTCGATTGCCAGAGAGAAACCTGTAACCTGAAGCGAGCGCAGCGAAGCAACCTGTAAACCTGCAACCGAGCATAGCGAGGTAACCTGTAACCTGCCAATCTGTAACCCATGCTTTTATTCAGTCCCCTCATTGAGCATGCCATCGAATTATCTGCGCAGTGGCACGACGGCACGTACCGCAAGAACCGGTGGCGGGATTCGGCCTTCGAGGTGCCCGAAGGCGAGGTGTTGCGCGTGCCGACGATGGCACATGTGACGGCGGTAGCGATGACGGTGCAGCGGGCCGGATGGGAGGATGAGGTGGTGGCAGCGGCGTTCCTGCACGATGTCCTCGAAGACGCCAACCGCTACGAAGAGCGGTTCCGCAGGGAGCAAATGATCGAACTGGTAGGCGAGGCCGTGACGGTGCTGGTTGACGCCGTGAGTGAGCAGAAGCACGATGCCGAGGGCAACTTCCGAAGCTGGCGCGACCGCAAGGAGGACTACGTAGCCAACCTGCGCACCGCGCCCACCGGGGCCGTCGCCATCAGCCTCTCCGACAAGTTGCACAACCTCTGGTCGATGAACGAGAGCCTGGCTCGTGAGATGGATATCTTCTCGCACGCACCGAACCGACGAGCTTTAAGTGCGGGGCCTGAGCAGCAGTTGTGGTTTAACGAGGCCGTCTTGGCTGTGTCGGAACAGCATGATGACGAGCGGCTTGTGCCGATGCGTGCAGCGCTCAGGGAGCAGATCGATGTGTTTGCCAGCTTGAACAGGATGCGCTGAACAGGCTATTTACACCAAGAAATTTTTGAAGGTGCACGGTCAATTTTCGTTGATATTGTGGTTCGATACCAGTAAAGTGATTTGGCATCGTGTAGGTGAAATAGAGAGAGGCTGGATATGCCATTTGAATACAAAATCTTTCCAGAGCAACATCTTATTCTTGAGCGTTTATGGGGACGCGTAACTGCTTTGGAACTCAAACAGTTCACGAAAGAGATCTGGGCAGACGAGGGCTATGACAAATCATACAGTGGCATTATTGATTTGACAGAAGTAGAGTTCGATATGAAACAGGGTGAGATTATGGCGTTCATCGAGTTTCTCTTTACATCTCCGGATGCAAGTGAAGGTCGGGTTGCTATTGTCGTGAGTAGACCCATGGAAACAGCCTTAAGCTTTCTCTATCAATCGAAGACGGCTATGAAGAATGATGTGGCCGTTTTCAGCACCTGGGAATCAGTGCAGGATTTTTTGCATCTTCCTGATACCATGGTCAGGCAGCTTGCAGGCAGATCGTAGTAAGGCTGGGAGCAAAAACGGTTAAAGGATAGAGAAGAGACCTATGCGACTCACGTATACCATCTTTCCAGAGCAACGGCTTTTTCTTGAGCGCTTTAAGGGGCGCGTAACGGCGCAAGACGTGCAGCATTTCCTGGAAGAGATCTGGGCAGACGAGGCCTATGACAAATCATACAATGGCATTGTTGATCTCACCGACGCCCAACTCGATATGAATCGGAGTGAAAGGCGATGAAGTTGAATGAGCTAACGGCTGAGCGCTAATAGGTCTAAGGGCATGGATCAGCCACCCGTGTTTTCAGGCTGCCTGTGCCGGTCGTACACCACATAGCCGATGAAGATGGCCAGGCTGATCACCGAAATCCAGATCAGGCCTGTCTGTAGGCGGTCGATGTCAGAGCCGAGCCAGGCTACCAGCACCGTCAATGGGAGCGTGCCGATGGCGGTAGCGAGCAGGAAGCGCCAGAAGGCCATGTCTGCAAGACCCGCTACAATGCTGATGGCATCGGTAGAAAGAACGGGCGAGATGCGAGCGGCTATAATCGCCCAGATGCCGTACTGCTCGACGAAGTCTTCCACCTTTTGCTCGGCCTTCGTTCCGATCAGCCGGTCTACCGTCACCGGGCCGAGGGCGCGCCCGATGCCATACCCGAAGCTGGCGGCCAGCAACAGCCCGCCCCACGCCAGCAGACCGCCAAGAACTGGCCCATAGGCGAGCACCGCAACAACCATCGTAACGAGCGAGGGTAGAAAGGCAACGATGGTTTGGAACAGCACCAGCGCGATGATGACCGCAAAGCCCCAGCCTCCAAAGCCACTCACCCACTGCTCCACCTGGGCCTGCTCGCCACTGCTAAGCACCCGGTAGGCGTCGTCGATAAACCTTTGAAATCCCGGCCAGACGAAGTACAGCCCGGTTAGTAGCGCCAGAAGCGCCACGGGGAGGATCCATGTCCATTTGCTCTGTGAGCGTTCTGCTCGGTCAGGGGGTTGGTTCGTCATGGGGCTGTTGCTGCGGGAGATGGGACGCGGGTGATAGCGATTGGTAATAGGCTGCCACATCGCGCATCTGCTCGGGCGTCAGCTGATGGACAGCAGGTCGCATGAGACGTGCGTAAGCTGTCCCGCCGCGATGACCCGCTTTGAAAAGGTCGAGTTGCAAGACCAGATAATCGGCGTATTGCCCGGCTAGAATCGGGTAGGCGGGGTTGTGCGACGAGGTGCCGGGGCCATGACAATCCACACACGAGGGAATGCGCCGGTCAGGGATGCCACGTTCGGCAATTGCTCTGCCGTGCTCAATGGCAGGAGAGCTTGTTGGGTCGGGTGGTACATACGCAGGCAGACGGGCATAGTACTGCGCCAGGGCTTGTCGTTCGTCTGGATTTAGTCCCGCAGCAATGGGTTCCATAATACCGCTGTGCCGTTCACCCCTTGCAAAAGCCTGGAGGGTGCTGTCGAGGTAGGTAGCATGTTGCCCGGCAAGGCGCGGAAACGCACTGTTCCCGCGCCCGAGACCCTTCACCCCGTGGCAACGCCCGCAACTTTGCCGGACGGCCTGGGGCACGTTGGATGGGGGCAGCAGGTTTTGAAGGGGTGCGCCTTCGCTGGTTGTGGTATCCTGCTGAATGGATGTTTCTGTTCCATGTACAAGCTCAGTGTAGGCCGCCGCATCTAGGTCGGACAATGTGCGCAAGAAAGCAACGATGGCCCACACCTCGTCGTCGCGGTGGCGGGCGGGCCAGGCAGGCATCCCGGTGAACTTGATGCCGTGTTTGACGATGTAGAAA
>DATGCC010000873.1:0-3587 GCA_035312345.1 Rhodothermales bacterium | reverse complement strand
TCTTGGTGCTCTGGCAAGCAGGGCACCAGTGGGCAAAGCTGGTGACAATCATGGCTCGGAAGGTTTTAGTTTGAAGCGGACACTTCAAACATACGCCTTCTGAGCCACCTGCTTGCCTATCAACACATTGCGATCACTACCCCCCTTTTAAAAGAGGCTGGCTGAATGGCATCATCTGCGTTTTTCGGTCACCTCCCTCGTGCTAGCTTAACCGCTGGTCGGTCCCCCTTTCTAACCATAAAACCGATAGCTTGTGAACAGAATTACTATTCTTCGTAGAATAACCAAATGTGGATGGGTAACGGTCACCAAGTCGTTTCGGGCACCAGATGAAATCGCTTTTGAAGAACATAACCGGGGTACTGCTTGCCATTTTCGCTCTTGCTGGTTGCGGCGGATCTGAGCTAGACGGGGCGGGGATTCCTCCACTGCCGCAGGATCCCCCCCCCGTTCCAGAACAACCAACCTTCGCCGCCGATGTCGCACCTATTATCTTCGAGCGCTGCGCGCCGTGCCATAATCCAGCTGGTCCTGCTCCGTTCCCCTTACTAAACTATCGTGACGCAGCACTACGCGCCGTGCGAATCGCCGAGGTCACCCGAACGCGCTTCATGCCACGCTGGCTTCCTGAGCCAGGCTACGGCAAATTCCTGCATGAACGTCGGCTTACGGAACGAGAAATCGAAATTATCCAGCGCTGGACGACCACGGATGCACCCCAAGGCGACCCGGCTATCCAGCCTCCACCACCTCAATTCAACAAGGACTGGCGGCTTGGCGAACCAGATTTGGTGGCTTCGATGCCGGAAGCCTACGTGGTACCGGCAAAGGGCAGGGATATCTTCCGAAACCTGGTTATATCCATCCCCGCGACCACCACCCGTTGGATCCGTGCCGTGGAGCTGCGGCCCAGCAACCCAAAGCTGATCCATCATGCCACGATGTGGATCGACCGAACCGCTACCTCCCGCCGGATCGACGCCGAGACCCCTGAGCCCGGGTACCCGAGCATGGACCCGCGAGGAGTTGCGACAGATCCGGACGGACAGTTCCTGGGATGGACGCCAGGCACAGAACCCTTTGCCGGGCGCAACGGCATCGCCTGGCGCCTGGATCCGGGAACGGATCTGGTTCTGCAGGTTCACGTGCTGCAACCCACTGGCCAACCAGAACCCCTCCATGCAGAGGTGGGATTCTACTTTGCCGACACTCCGCCGGATCGGTTTCCCTTTATCCTCCACCTGGGCTCCAAGACCCTCGATATTCCAGCCGGAGAGAGATCCTACGTGGTTGAGGACAACTACCGGCTACCAGTGCCCGTTAGCGTTCTGGCGCTACGACCCCATGCGCACTATCTGGGAAAACACATAGAGGTCTGGGCCGAGTTGCCCGACGGTGAACAGCGCTGGTTGCTCAAGATGCCGTGGGATTTCAGTTGGCAGGAAGAGTACCAATATGAAGAGCCCGTTCCCCTGCCAGCAGGCAGCACGCTGCGCTTGCGGTATGTTTACGACAACTCGACGGACAACCCTTTCAATCCCAACGATCCTCCCCAGAGAGTGCGCCAGGGGCCAAATTCCACGGACGAGATGGCCGATCTGTGGCTGCAGGTGCTGCCGGACAATCCGAGACAGCTTCAACTGCTGGCACAAGACTTCATGCAAAAAGAAAGAGCGTTGCTCATCGCCGGGCACAAATTCGCCATCGCGAACACCGACAACCCCGCACCGGCTCACGTCGACCTGGCTCTCGTTCTGGCTGCTGAAGGTCGTCGTAAGGAGGCCCGAAAGCATCTTGAACAGGCGCTCGCGCTACGCCCGAACTACGCCACAGCGTACAACAACCTGGGCACAATGCTAGCCGAGGATGGCGACCTGACCGGTGCCACCTCGCAGTTCCGCCAGACCCTCGAAATCGATCCCGACTTCTACGAGGCACACTACAACCTGGGTGCCTTGCTGCTGGCGGCCGGTGACCTGGACGGTGCCGAAGCCCATCTCCACCGCGGACTCGAACTCAATCCGGGGAGTTCGAATGCACAAACCGATCTGGGCACCGTGCACTTCCGCCGCGGCGCGTTCGAACAGGCCCGCGAGCGTTTTTCCAGAGCATTCGACCTCCAGCCCGACAACATCCGTGCACTCTACAATCTTGGTCTTACCGAGGCTCAACTCGGCGAACTGGCACGCGCCGCCGACCATTTCAGAGAGGTTCTCGAGATGGCTCCCGGCCTGGTAGAGGCTCATGTCTCACTCGGCCATGTGGCACTGCGGACCGGTACGCCGAAAGAAGCCGCCACACACTTCCAGCACGCACTCGCCCTAGCTCCTAACAACCCAGAGGCTCAACAAGGTCTGGCACAAGCCCTCAAAGTCAGAGACTAACCGGACCCGTTTGGGTATCCTACTGTTCTACAAATCGGCAATTACATCCGACCATGTGGATCCCCTATTGGATACTCGAAATTCCCCTGTCTATGGAACTAGGTATTTACACCTTCGCCGAAGCAACGCTCAATCCTGCCACAGGCACAACGATCAGCCCACATCAGCGACTCCGCAACCTTCTCGAAGAGATTGAACTCGCCGATCAGGTGGGCCTGGATGTCTTCGGCGTGGGCGAGCACCATCGTCCCGAGTATGTGTCTTCTGCGCCAGCGGTCATCCTGGCTGCTGGCGCTGCCCGCACGCAAAATATCCGCCTCACCAGCGCTGTCACTGTCCTTTCGTCCGACGACCCCGTCCGCGTCTTT
This sequence comes from Rhodothermales bacterium, assembly GCA_035312345.1. Taxonomy (GTDB): domain Bacteria; phylum Bacteroidota; class Rhodothermia; order Rhodothermales; family DATGCC01; genus DATGCC01. Next base: position 835 of record DATGCC010000873.1, on the reverse strand, counting down.
CAGGATTTCGCCACCCTCGACCTGCTTTCGGATGGACGTGCCGAAATCATGGCTGGGCGGGGCTCCTTCATCGAGTCTTTTCCCCTCTTTGGCTACAACCTCAACGACTACAACGAACTCTTTTCGGAAAAGCTAGACCTGCTACTCGCCCTCAGAGAAGATGAACACGTCACCTGGTCTGGTAGCCACCGCGCTACGCTTTCGGGCCAAGGCGTCTACCCCCGCCCTGTTCAGGATCCTTTACCCATCTGGATTGCCGTCGGTGGGACTCCCCAGTCGGTGATACGCGCTGCCACACGGGGGCTCCCGCTCGCGCTCGCCATTATCGGTGGCTCCCCCCGCCCGTTCGTTCAGCTAGTAGATCTCTACCGGGAGTCCGCCCGGCGCACTGGTTTCGATGCTGATCGCCTGCCTATCAGCATTAATTCACACGGCTTCATTGCCGAGACGACCCGGGAGGCCACCGACATAGCCTTTCCCGCCTTCAAAACCACCATGGACCGTATCGGGCGCGAGCGTGGCTGGTCTCCTTTCACACGTGCCCAGTTTGAGGCTTCGACGGGCCTTGAGGGTGCCAACTTCGTAGGGAGTCCACAGGAGATTGTCGACAAGATTCTCTACCAGTATGAATTGTTCAGACACGATCGGTTCCTGCTCCAGATGACCGTTGGGACCCTTCCCCACGAGCAGGTCCTGCGCTCTATCGAATACTTCGGCACCCAGGTCGCACCAGCCGTGCGCAAGGCCGTAGGCAGGCAAAAAACCGATGCGGCAAACGATGCTACCTCTGACACCACACGCGCAACCTAGCACCTCCTGGCTCACGTATGGCCCG
>DATGCC010000872.1:0-7700 GCA_035312345.1 Rhodothermales bacterium | reverse complement strand
CCTATCGTGTATGAGGGACGCACGTATGGCCTGCGCGTGCACGAATTTCGCAAGTTCTTTCAACTGTCGTCTAGGAGCCAGGCGTCGTTTGAACTGGCCCTTGCTATCCACGCGGCCGAGGAGAAAGATATCGCGTCCCTCGCGGAAAACGAGTGGCAACTTGTGGATCCTCTGACGGTGGCGGGGGATCCCTGGAGCTATCGCCGCTACATCCAGCACTCAATGGCCGAATTCATGGTTGCCAAGGGGCTTTATGTCCAGACCCGAAGCGGCTGGTTTAGTGATCGCAGCATCTGCTACCTTGCCAGCGGTCGCCCTGTTGTAGCACAGGATACGGGCCTCCCTGATCACTACCCCACAGGTGAGGGGCTGCTCACCTTCAGCAGCCTGGATGAAGCCACCGATTGCATAGCCAAGATCACGCATGATTACAACCGACACGCCCGCGCCGCCCGGATGCTGGCGGAGGCGTTTTTTGATTCGGATATAGTTTTGACACAGCTGTTAAAACAGCTAACCGCGGTGACGACACCTAGTGTCTAACCCGATCCTTCCATAAAGCTGTTGTAAGGCGGCAGATATTGACAAGTAGCCATGTACATGAAATCATTCACGCCACGCGTTGCCTTGCTAAGAGGTTTTGTCCTGCTTGGCCTGCTGCTTTTCTTGTGCGCACATCCTGCCCAGAGTACACCATCGCCAAAGATGATTCTTACAGGCGAGGAGGAGGTCAATCCCTGGGTTATTGTGGTCTACTCCTCTGCAGATCGGGGACGAGCAGAAGCCGCTGCACGACAGTTTCGGACCCGTCTGCCGGAGCAGGATATTGAGATCTTGCTCTTGATGCAGTCACGTACGGCTCCCTACAGGGTCGCTATCGGGTCCTTTCCGTCGTTAGAATCAGCCAAGTCTGCCCGATCTGGTATGCGAGGCTTGCCGGGAGACGCATGGTTTTGGGAAGTGCCTCCACATGCTGTTGGGTTATACCGTCCCTTGTCGCACCTGGCGGTGGCGCCAGTGCCTCTCTCGTTCGACAAAGATGTACAGATGGCACCTTCGACCCTACTGCAGCCAGCAGAGAGAGCACGGCATCGTCCTTCGGTGGATCTGGGTGGAGAAGGAGCGCAGGAAGAAGGAGAAGGGGCGATTTCAACAGCGTCAGGAACCCATCAAAGTACCGTAGCTCGGAAACCGGCTCGTCCAAATAGAGGGACCAAACAAATTGCGGCTACACGCCTCAATCAGCGAATCCAGATGGATGGCAAGTTGACAGAGGCGGTCTGGCAGGAACAAGGCACAAGAGATTTTCGGCAGCGCTCTCCGCAGGTCGGGGCGCAGCCGTCCGAAGAAACGGAAGTGTGGGTCGCCTATGATGATGACGCCCTCTACGTTGCCGCTCGGTGCTATGATCGAACCCCCTCGCGCATCTCCAGCATCGTGCAGCGGCGCGACAGCGATGCTGAGGCCGACTGGTTTTCTATCTCTATCGACACCTATCGAGATCACCGTACGGGCTTCTTCTTCTTGGTCACCTCGGGGGGCTCCATTCAAGATGGCACGATCTACGATGAAGTGCACTTGGATAGGTCCTGGGATGGCATCTGGGAACGTGGCACTGCTATTGACTCCCTTGGCTGGGGTGTTGAGATGCGCATTCCGTTTGCTCAACTCAAGTTCGACCCCGAACAGGTATGGGGTGTCAATTTTGCCCGCCGCATTCATCACACCAATGAAGTGGTGGACTTCTTGGCTCCTCGGGGACGGAAGGTGACCTTCTTTGCCGATCTGGTGGGGCTTCAAGATATCCACGACCCGGTTCAATTGGAAGTGATACCTTACGTTACAGCCCAGGCAGAGACCTATGAAGCCAATCAGGAGGATCCCTTTCAGCCAGGTCAGGGGTTCGGGAGCCGGGTGGGCGGCGATGTGAAGGTGCGCTTGAATTCCAGCCTAGCCCTTGACGGTACCATCAATCCGGATTTCGGCCAAGTGGAGGTAGATCCGGCGGTCATCAACCTGACGGCGCAGGAGACCTTCTTTGAGGAGAAGCGTCCCTTCTTTTTGGAGGATGCCCGGTTCTTCGAGTTTGGCAACGGGCGGGGAAGGCGTTTCCTTTATAGTCGTAGGATGGGGCAGGCTCCGCCGGGAACGCCCATTCATTCAGGATACAGCGATGTCCCCGAGGAAACCAGGATTCTTGGTGCTGCGAAGCTGTCTGGAAAGGCCAGCGATACGTGGCGTGTTGGATGGTTGAATGTGGTGACGGCGCGTGAGTTTGCCCAGGTGGATTCTGCTGGCGTGCGCTTTCAAGATGAGGTGGCTCCGCTGTCGTACTACAACGTCGTACGGCTCCGCCATGAACGCAACGAAGGCAGGCAAGCCATCGGTTTTTTTGGAAGCGGGGTCTGGCGAGATCTTCAGCAGGAGCACCTGCAGCCCATTTTAAATGGACAGGCTGTTGTTGCCGGTGTTGACGGCTGGACCACGTTTGGGAAAAGAGGCTGGTGGCGGCTGGAAGGGTGGAGCAGCGTGAGCCATGTGCGCGGCGACTCTTTGCAGATCCTTCGTCTACAAGAGGCCTATCAGCGCTATTATCAGCGTCCAGATGCCACCCACCTGCGTCCCAATCCCCGTGCCACCTCGCTCACGGGAGCAGCCGGCGAGATACAACTCAACAAGCGCGGTGGCAATTTTCAGATCCAGAGTGGGCTTAAAGTGGTCACGCCTGGCTTTGACCTGAACGATGTGGGCTACCTGCTCTATGCAGATCAAATCGCCGGAGATTTTACCATGCTCTATGGACAATGGCAGCCCCGAGGGGTGCTCAACCGAGGCTTCATCGGTCTTACTGTTGCCAGAGAGTACAACTTTGGCTGGACCCGCCTGAGCAAGAGCTACACCATTTTCTCCCGGACACAGTTCGTTAACTTCTGGAATGCGAACTTGAGCATGACGTTTTCCCCAGAAGGCGTCGACGTACGGAGTACACGCGGAGGGCCGTCGATGGCAGCCCCCGCGGGATGGACAGGGTACGCCACTGTGTCTACCAACAGCAGCAAACCGCTTGTGCTTACGCTCAATGGAACGAGCAACCGGGATCTGGGCGGAAGCTGGTCGTACAGTCTGGGCAGCGATCTTACGTGGCGTCCTTCGGAGCAACTCACTCTTTCCATCGCGCCCTGGTGGAGCAGTTCATTATGGGAGGCAGGCTTCCTGCGCAAACGCTACGACCCCCTTGCGACAGACACCTACAACCTCCGTAACCTCTTTGCCTCTCTTTCTCAGGATTATTTCTCCACCGATCTGCGCATGAATTGGGCGTTCACACCGAAGCTCAGCCTGCAGACCTATTTCCAATTCTATTCTGCGACAATCCGCTATGATCGGTTCAAGGAACTGGCAGCGCCAGGTACCTTCGACTTTCATGTCTATGGCGAAGGCTCCTCCACGATCTCCGAGCAAGATGAGTACGGCGGCTATGCCGTGGATCCAGATGGAGAAGGAGACGCCGCCGCTTTCACGATCTACGATCCGAACTTCGACTTTGCCTCATTGCGTGGAACCAGTGTTCTGCGATGGGAATATCGCCGGGGCTCAACACTTTTCCTCGTCTGGACGCACGACCGGTTCACTTACACAGATTTCTGGAGACAGCCAGATGGGGGGCTGCTCTCTGCGTCGCCGTTCAACAAGTTTGCCTTCAAGCTCACTTTCTGGCTCAGCCCCTGATGGCAACCTGCAGTCCTCTCTGATCTCTTTGTTTTCCCTAGCTTATGCCTACCGTTATTGTAAGTGGCGCACTTGCCAATAAACCACGGAATGGAGGGGAAGCATGGGTGCGTTTGGGGTGGGTGCGAGGGCTAAAGCAGCTTGGGCTGCGCGTGTACCTGATCGAGCAGATCAGTCGAGAAACCTGTGTTGATGATAACGGCAAGGTGGTCCCATTTGAGGAATGCATCAACCTGGCTTTTTTCAATCAGGTAACGTCAGCGTTTGATCTCTCTGATACCGCTGCGCTTATCTATGAGGGAGGAGAACAGGTGTATGGCATGACGAAAGGGGCGCTTGCCAATCTGGCGAAAGAAGCGGACCTACTGGTCAACATCAGTGGTCATCTAACACTGGATTTCCTTTTGCAGTCTATTTCCCGTACAGCCTACATCGACATCGATCCGGGGTTTACACAGTTCTGGCATCATTCCGGGGAGGCTTGTCTACGGGAGCACGACTACTACTTTACCATTGGAGAAAATATCGGGACCTCGGCGTGTACTATCCCCACGGATGGAATCCGGTGGCGACCCACGCGCCAGCCCGTGGTGCTGGCCGATTGGCCAATGGTAGCGCCGCAACCATTCAGCCGATTTACGACGGTGGCGAACTGGCGCGGGCCCTATGGTACGGTCGTGTACGGTGGACAAACATTTGGCTTAAAGGTGCATGAGTTTCGTAAGTTCATCGAGTTACCCCAGCGGGCCGGAGCACATTTTGAGATCGCGCTGAACATCCATCCCGCGGACCATAAAGATCGAGCAGCCCTTCAGCAGCGAGGATGGCACCTCACTGATCCGCAGGAGGTTGCTGCTGACCCGCTGGCTTTTAGGCGCTACGTACAAGGGTCGGGAGCAGAGTTTTCGGTAGCACAGGGCATCTATGTGGATACCAATAGTGGCTGGTTCAGTGACCGGAGCGTGCGGTATTTAGCTTCAGGCAAACCCGTCTTGGTGCAGGATACCGGATTCAGCCGTCAGTATCCGACCGGTACGGGATTGGTGGGCTTTTTAACAGTAGAGGAGGCTGCAGCAGGAGTTCAGTCCATCATGCAGGATTATGCGATGCATAGCCAGGCAGCCCGCGCCCTGGCCGAGACTTACTTCGATTCTGACCAGGTCCTGGGTCAACTGCTCAATGAGGTTGGACTTTAACAAATGCCTGCTATGCCCAGCTATACCATCCTTTTCAGCGGTATGATGGCGGGAGATCCCTATCAGGGAGGGGCAACCTGGGCGGTTCTCCAGTATGTGCTCGGTCTGCAGCGCCTCGGACATACCGTCCTCTTCGTTGAGCCGGTGCGACGGGAATCCTTGAAACCACAGCATGTCAGTCTGAGGGATTCGGATAACGCCTCGTATTTCCGGCAGGTGGTGCAGCGCTTTGGGCTGGAAGCGTGTGCGGCCCTCTTGCTGGCAGAAAGTCAGGAAACCGTGGGTATGGATTATGCACATCTACACGAAGCCGCCCGGCAGGCTGACCTACTTATAAATGTTTCTGGCATGTTGACCGACCCGGAGCTTCTCGCCGCTGTTCCGGTTCGGGTTTATCTCGATTTAGATCCTGCCTTTATTCAGCTATGGCATCAGGTGCAGCAGATCGATATGCGGCTAGATGCGCATACGCATTTCGTCACCGTCGGCCAGGCCATCGGTCGCAAGGGATGTTCCATCCCTACGTGTGGGAAAACATGGATGCCTACCTTGCAGCCCGTTGTGCTGGATGCCTGGCCTGTTTCTGACCAGATCAGGTATCATGCGTTCACGACCATTGCCAACTGGCGAGGTTATGGCTCCATTCACCATAGGGGCCTCGTATACGGTCAGAAGGCCCACTCGCTACGCCGATTTATGACGTTGCCGCGGTGCACGCCAGAAACGTTTTCCCTGGCGCTGTCCATCCATCCTGATGAGCATAAAGACTTGGCCGCGCTGGCGGAAAATAACTGGGACTTGTTGGATCCGGTGCACGTAGCAGGCACGCCAGAACGCTATCGACGGTTCATTCAAGGATCAAAGGCCGAATTAGGCATTGCGAAGAGCGGATACATTGTCTCACGCTGTGGCTGGTTCAGTGATCGGAGTGCTTGCTATCTGGCTTCGGGTAAACCTGTACTGGCGCAGGACACCGGATTCAGCGCCTTCCTGCCTACCGGGGAAGGTCTTTTTGCCTTCAGAACGACAGATGAGGCGGTGGCCCATGTTGAGTCGATCAACCAGGAATATGCTCTTCATTCTAAAGCCGCTCGTATGCTCGCTGAACGCTATTTTGATTCGGATATCGTGCTGGCCCGTTTGGTGCAGTGGCTGGAGGAGACATCATGAGCGAGCGGCTCATTCCAGCGCACGTAGGGACCCATGATCTGCAGGCCGCTCTCGAACACGTGCTTTCCAGGCACTTTGGCGCAAAGCGATTCGTGAAAGAACTAGAGCGACGTGCTTCGGCCTACAGTTCTAGCTACGCCATTGAGGAGTTGGATGTAACCCTTGATGACGGCTCACGCCTGGAGATGATTTTCAAGAATCTCAGCCCGTCGGCGATGACACCAAATGCAAAGTGGGTCAAGCCCGCTTTTGTATGCGATGCCCGGCGGGAAATTGACGTGTATCATACCCTGTTGTCCAGCGTCTCCCTGGACGTGGCAACGTATTATGGCGCTTCTTTTTCTCGCAAGCAAAAGCGCTACTGGCTTTTCCTGGAACGTGTGGCTGGCATTCCTCTCTGGCAGAACGGTGATATAAGCATATGGAAAAAAACAGCACGCTGGTTGGCACATATGCACATCCGCCTTCAACAGGTTTGTACGAAAGGGCCTTCTTCAAGGAGATGGCTCCACTATGATGAGGCCTTCTATCGGCAATGGATGCGGCGTGCCGTGCATCATATTTATAGAAGAAAACCTGATTCGTGGCAATCCTTCAAACGTGTGATCAATCGTTACGGACGTGTGGTGCAACGGCTCACAGTGCTGCCGCAAGGCTTTATTCACGGCGAGTTCTATCCGTCCAATGTGTTGGTGCAGCAGCACGAGGACGGGGTGCGTATTTGCCCTGTCGATTGGGAAATGGCGGCAATAGCTCCGCCCTTGATGGACCTCAGTGCCTTGATTTCTGGCAGTTGGACCAGGGACGAGCAGGTAGCCATAGCAACAGCGTATCAGCAGGTGATTGTTACAGAGCAGGGTATGGCGCTCGCCCTGGATGAGCTCATGACCGGGATAGATGCCTGTCAGTTATTTCAGGCCGTGCAATGGCTTGGCTGGTCTCTGCGGTGGGATCCTCCTCCTGGACATGCGACAAACTGGCTTCAGCAGGCCACAACGGCAGCAGAAAGGCTAGATCTATATTGACTATGGCGTGGCCTGTTCCTGTTCAGGTTGATTGGAAAAGTGCGGTTCCTTCCACATGGCCCATGCTTTATGATTGGTCTGGGCTTCTGCACCCATCGCTGTAGACACCACGACATCGTACTTCCCTGCTAAGCCATTGGGTAGCGAAACATCCCATTGTTTGCCTTTTCCTGCTGGAACCTCGGTTGTTTCCTCAAAGATTATGGAGGCATCCTCCGGAGATTCAATCCGCAAGCGATATTCAACAGGTTCCGAGAGTTCGTTCTTTAAGAAAAGATAGGCTGAGAAATGGTTGTGACCGAAGAACTCCAGGCTCTTATAACGTACCTCTGGTGCAGGCTTGCCTGGCCAGTTTGGATGAAGCAGAAACCCCCGACCAAACCGGTTGAATCCATCGTTCATAAGGTTTTGCACGTGTACATTCTCATTCGTAGTACCTGCAACCGGAGCGTATAAATAGATGGGACGTTTGACCGCTTCGGTAAAGAGTTGGCCTTCCAGGGTGTATCCAAACTGTTCCATAGCCGGACCACAAACGCGTACAAAGGTGCTCTTCTGTTCAGCGGTCCACGTTGTCTCA
>DATGCC010000871.1:0-6300 GCA_035312345.1 Rhodothermales bacterium | reverse complement strand
CGTAAGGCCCTCGCCCGGAGCCGCCATCGTTTCGAGCAGACCGAAGCGCTGCTGCCGCAGATTCCCGAAGCGCAGGGCTATTTCACCCACACCTACTTCGGCGACCTCGACGCGGCGCAGTGGATGCGATGCGCCCGCATTCATTCCGAGCACCACCTCGCCATCATCCAGGAGATCGATGCCGCCGACTGAATCACAAGCACACACGTTTGCAGTAAAACGTACGGCCCGGTACTACACGCTGGAGCCCGCTGAAGACGTGCGCGAAGTCTGGTTCGTGTTGCATGGCTATTGGCAACTGGCCTCGTACTTCCTGCGCCACTTCCGCGCTATCGACAACGGGCACCGGCTGTTTGTCGCGCCCGAAGCCCTCTCGCGGTTTTACCTGCAAGAGTACCAGCGCGTCGGGGCATCGTGGATGACCCGAGAAGCCCGCGAAGCCGAAATCGAGGACTACCTGCGCTACCTCGACGCCCTCTACAACCGCGTCTTGGCCACCCACGACCGGGACGCGGTGACGGTCCACCTCCTCGGCTTCTCGCAGGGCGGCGCAACGGCGAGCCGCTGGGCCACCCTCGGCCAGATTCAGCCAGACCGCCTCATCCTCTGGGCCGGCGACCTCGCACACGACATCGACCTGGCGGCCTGTGGCGAGCGCCTGGGCCGCATGGACCTCACCTTCATCGTAGGCAGCGAGGACGAATTCATCACGCCCGACAAGATGGCGGCCCAGGAAGCCCACCTCAGCAACTACGATATCCCTTATCGCTTCGTCCCTTTTGAGGGCGAACACCGGCTCGATGCCGATGTGTTGAAAGCGCTGGCGGACGGGTGACGATTATTTGACCAGCAGCATCCGCCGCGTCTGCACGAAGCCATCGGCCTGCAAGCAGTAAAGGTAGACGCCCGTCGGTAACCCCGATGCATCGAAGACCACTTCATGCCGACCGGCTGCTACCGAACCCTCCAGGAGCCGCGCCACCTCGCGCCCCAGCATATCGTAGACCACCAGGCGCACCTCAGCGGCTTGCGGCAGGGCAAAGCCGATGGTCGTCTGCGGGTTGAACGGGTTGGGGTAGTTTTGTGTTAGTGCGTACTCCCTCGGCACCTCGGCTACGCCCTCCGTCGCCACGCCCGTCCCCAGCGCGACGGCTACGGCAGCAAAGGCGTCGACCTTGCCGTACCCCCATTCGTTGTTGGGCACTGCACCTGTAAATTCGTCCTGCCGGGCCGTCTGCTGGAGGATGTCTTTGATCTCGGCAGCGTCGAGCGCAGGATCTGCTTGGAGCATCAAGGCAATGATGCCTGTGACAACAGGATTGGCGGCACTGACCGCACTTTGTAACCCGTAAAGCCCGCCCTCGCCATCATCGAAGACGACATTACCCCGGAACGTGGCGAAGAAGGAGCGTGGTGCATAGGGTGCAAAAAGTCGTTCGCCGGGGGCGCTCACGGTTACCCCAAAACGTCCATCTGCCGTAGGCCCGATACCGCTGCCCCCCCAGAGATCACCTACGGCTCCCTCATCGCTAACCGAGTGACGGACGCCGTTTACATCCGTCCATTCATGCCGGAGCACGTAGGAGTTGGGAGCGATGTTGTTGATGGCCGCGGCGGCATGATAAACGGTGTAGCCGGGCACGACAAAATTCTCGAATCGGTTGTCTGGAAAGGAGCCGATGCGCGAGGGGTTAAGCCAGGCGTCGAACCGCCCGTCGGCTATGGTCCGACCTGTAAGGCGCAGCACATAATCGCCAACGGGGCCGCTGAAGTCGATCAGTAGCTCGCGGGTGGGGCTGGCCGCCTGCGCGAAATCCACTTCACTGCCGTTGTGAAAATACTGAAAATCAGCCGTCTGCTGGTTATCGCGTTCGGCATTGGTGGCCGGAGCTGCGTAAGGGCCAAACGTGCCCGATGGCGTGACGATCTCGGCGTCGAGGCGGTCGGCTCCGTCGTACCAGAGTTGTAGGCGCAGGTTGCCGCTATGCCCTTTGCGAATCTGCAGGTCGATGGTCTCGCCCACACCGATCTCTCCGGCGGCATGATTGGGCATCCCGCCATCGTCGCTGGTGCCAGTCACAAAGACGCGCCCCGGCTTCCCCGGCCCGAAGCGCTCATCAATGGCGCGGGCAAAAGCCGTCGTGCCATCTGAAATTTCTCCTATGCTGCCGAAGTTGCCCAGCGCAACGACAGGCATGTCCACTTCCTCTGCTTTCTCCAGTACGAAGTCGAGCGCAACGGGGAACAGGGTGGGCTGGAAGAACGGGTCCTCGGCAAGCTCGCCGTCGTGGGCGGGTGCCCCTTCGGTGGTAAACTTGACAATGATGAACGAGGCGTCGGGGGCCATGCCCTCGTAGAGACCATCGCTGGCGCGTCCGTTGCCGCCGGCGAGGCCAGCCGTCGTGGTGCCGTGCCCGACAGCGTCGCGCGTCGCCAGGCGGTTACCACTGGCGAGGGCCGCGTCGATCTCTTCTTTGGCGTAGAGTGTCCCGACGCCAGCGGTATTGTCAGGATCGTTCGCGCCGGCATCATCGGTAAGGTCGAGGATGTAGAGGATGCGGCTGGTGCCGTCCTCGTTGCGAAAGTCAGGGTGCTCATAGTCGATGCCTCGATCGAGGATCGCGATGATAACACCTTCTCCGGTGACACCGAAGCGCGCGCGTGCCTCCTCGACACCCGTCTCTTGGCGTACCTTATCGTCGGCCTGAGCCGGGACGGTCCATAGGAACGCCAGCACACCAAGCAGCACATGCATCCTGAAGCAGTTTGAGACGATACCCATGGCAGATTCTCCTGTTTATCTGATTTGTGATCAAGAATATAGCCCTGATGAATAAGCTGCACGAGGGCGCTCACTTAAGCAACAACATCCGCCGCGTCTGCACGAAACCGCCTGCCTCCAACCGATAGAGATACACGCCGCTGGGTAACTGCGTTGCCTCGAACATCGCCTCATGGCGGCCCGCCGGTAGCGTCCCTTCTACCAGACGCGCCACCTCCCGGCCCAGCACATCGTAGACCACCAGACGCACCGACGACGCCTGCGGCACCGCAAAGCCAATCGTCGTCTGCGGATTGAACGGGTTCGGATAGTTCGCCTCCAAGACGAACTGCTCTGGCACACCGACCTCGTCCTCCACATCTACGCTCATGTCCGTTGTTGTGAAGCGGGAGGGCACCGACCACGGCCCCGCCTCACCGCCCGACTTCACACCACGCACGCGCCAAAAATGCCGCTGACCGTTCGCCAGATCGGACGCTCTCGCCTCTGTGCCTGCGATACCTGATTCGTCGTGCAGCAGCGTCGTAAAGCCAGCGTCAAGCGCGACCTGAAAGTCGTAGCTCGCAGCGTCGGAGAGCGGCTGCCACGTGAACGCGGTGCTCACATCGACCTCTGTGGCATTGTTGGCAGGGGTGAGCAGCGTCGGGGCGGCAAGAACGGCCTCGTTACCGGAGCCCAGCGCCAGGTGCATCGCCGTGAGGCCGTCGGTGCAGGCATAGTCGATGCCCTCGACGGTTTCGAGGCGCGTGTCGAAGGGCCGCCATAGCCCGCCTGTCTCGGTCTCCCGTCCCAGAACGAGCACCTCGTCTGTCGCACTCACGTCCGTCACGTCGAGGCATACATCGTAATACAGGGATGCGGTTGCCTCGGGTGCCAGGACTTCCCAGTACGCACCCTGCGTGCTCTGTGGCACCACCGGCTGGCCCTTCGGCGTCAGCGCAGCGGTCTCCTCGAAGAGATCACCGCCCGGTGTCGTATCAGAGCGCAGCACGATAAAATCTGTCGCCTCAAGAGACTTATGGGTCGCAGTGTTGCCCTCTCCTTGCCGAAAGCGGATGAGCAACTCGTTCACCAGGGTGCGCACCTCAGGCTCCAGCGTAGAGATGGCCCATTGAGGTTGATGCCCAGCCCGGCGACAGTTGCTCAATTCGCTCGTGTTGCCCTCACTGTCGGTCAGCGTAGCAATGTAATACGGCATCGACTCGATCAGCGGAATATTCACTTTCAACATGTTGTAATCCAGTTGGGTGGGGAAGGAAAGCTCCCTGGTAACGAGGTAGTTCTCCGCCTGCCCGATGATGCCATTACACGCACTCGTAGTGTAAACATCCAGCAGATAGCGGCTGGGAGACGCATTCGAGTCGCCGGTCCAGAGGATGTTCAGGTCCATGCCCAGGGGCCCGCCTGTGCTTTCGACACTTTCGAGGAGGTAAGGCCAGTTGATCATCTCGTTAGGCCCGCCGTCCTGGTCGCCCATGTCGAGCGTGGTCCAGCCGTCACCGCCGGGCAAAACGTAGTTGGGATACAGATCGATGGACAGGCTCCCGTTGTGATGGATGCGGTTGCCCCGGATGGCATTGCGGACACCGCCTGACCAGTTCTCGCTAAAGATGAGGGGATCGGAAGAGGCGTAGACTATCACCCCGGACCGCTGGTTGAACGAGATCAGATTGCCGCCTGTCCCTGTATTGCCCACATGGTTGTCTGAGCCAAGCGCGCCGAGGGCGATGCCGTGGCCCAGGTTGCCCGTGCCCGTGTTGCCACCGCCGGGGATCGTCGTGCCGATGAAATTTCCCTCGATCACGAGCCCGCTTGCGCCGCCGACGCCGGAGGCACGTGTAATAGCGTTACCCTGCGAATCAAACCTGTTTAATTCCTCACTCTCGAAGTTGCGGATACCGTCGTCGCCGTTGGCGGCGATGATGTTACACGGTCCGAGGCAATCCCCCAGTTCAATGTCGTTCTGCCCGCCGATCCGCACGTTGTCGGCCAGCACCAGAATGCCGCTCTCGCCGTTGCCCACTGCGGTCAAACCGTCTGCGCCAATGCCGATCATGTTGCCCTGGATGACGGTGCCCGTGGCCTCTTTGCGGATGAACATGCCGGGGCCTTCGTTGCCTGAAATGACATTGCAGGGGCGTTCGCATTCATCGCCTTCCTTGTAGCCCCCAATCAAAGCCTGCGTGAAGACCTCAATGCCGGGCCCGCCGTTTGGCATGGCACCGTTGCCGGTGGGGGTTACGCCGATAAAGTTGCCCTCAATCGTAGCGGTCGAACGGACTGAAAGACCGACATGGCTGTTGCCCGATATCGTGTTCTCGATCACCTGTGCACCCGTGCCATTGAGCACCACGCCCGTGTAGAGCGGCCCATCCGTACCTACCATGTTGAACTGCAAGGTCGTCGTCGTGCCTGCGTCCCAGATGCCAAAGCCGGAAGGGTCTTCTTCGTCATTGGGATTGTCTTCATCTGGATCAGGCTCGGGCACCCCGTAGATGACGTTGCCCTCGGCGGGCGTCTCGCCGCCGATCACATTGTTGGTGCCGCCCACATGAATCACCGCGCTTTCGTCGGAATAGCCCGTCTCTGGGTCAAGGCGGGCGATGCGGTTGCCCTGCACCCACGAACTGCGGCCCGGATCCAGCTCGATGCCGTCTTCGATGTCGTTGCCCGCGCCGGTGCCCGGCTCGCCCGTCGCACCGCCAATCTGCACCGCGCTGCCGCCCTCCAGGCGAATGCCAATTTCTTCGTTCGCTTTGAGCATGTTGCCCTGAATCAGCAGGGCTGCCGCCCCGCCTGCGCTGCCGCCCGATCCCGTCACGCGGATACCAGCGCCGATGCTGCGCTCGATGGTGTTGCCATCACCCTCTTTCTCGCCGCCAATCACCACCGGGTCGCCGCCCGCCGCTCCTTGCTGGACGAGGATGCCGTCCATGCGGCTGCGAATGATCTCGTTGTTCTGGATCCGCGCCCCGCTCGTCGCCTCGTCCACACGGATGCCATATTCCAGGTTGTAGTTGATGCGATTGCCTGCCCGAAAGCTGCCCACGATGGCCCCGTCTGCGTTGTGCAGTTCAATGCCATGTTCCGTGTGCGGCGACTCCAGGATGCCGATGTCGTTACCGAAGATCTCTACATCCCATGCGCCATCGACAAAGATGCCGATGGTACTGCCGATGATCAGGTTGCCTTCACCGATGCTGGTTTCATCTCCCGTGATGAGGAGGGCGGGACCGCCGTTGCGCAGGGGATCGGTCACCTCCGGGTCGGTGGACGTGTAGCTCTCGGCCCAGTCCGAGCCGAAGAGAGATCCGGTGACGACACTGCCGCGCCCACGCACAGCCAGCACGGTGCTAGGGAAGCCATAAAAAGCCAACGCCTCAACGGTGACTGCACCGGTCTCGCTACCAAGCTCGAAGCCGATGCCGCCGTCCAGCCCGCTACCGTCGATCTCCACTGGCGTACCGTCTGCCGAGGGGCCTTTGATCGTGATCGGACCCGGCACAGCGTCGAACGCC
>DATGCC010000870.1:0-3988 GCA_035312345.1 Rhodothermales bacterium | reverse complement strand
CTTCATCGTGCGGGACACCAGGAATCCGCCTACGCCGTACTCCTGCACGGCCTTCATGGCCTTATCCTGCACCACCCGCCGTACACCGCTCTGCGTGGGCAAATGAACGATGAAGAGCTGCCCGATTTTCTCGTCCGGTGTCAACGAAGCCATCACGGAATCGACCCAACGCAGCGCTGCCGTGGAATCGTAAGCGACCGGGGCGAAGGCAGCGAGATCATGGTCGAGAAAGAGGCTGTCGAGCGCACTGTCGAGCACGCTATCCGGTGTAGCATCGAGCAACTGTTCGTAGGCTACCTGGCTCATCACCACATCATCAGGCTCCATCTCTGGCTCCATTTCACTGCACCCTGCTCCGCCAATGAGCAGCCAGAAGGCCAGCGCTCCTACCAGAAGCCGTGTCGCGTGCCGAAACCGATACATAGGGTGAGCCGTCTGCTACGTCGTTTGTACAAGTGGGGAGATTGCTGAAATCCTCAATGTGTCAACGTAAGAGATCCAACGCGCTTTGGCACTCCCTGTTTTGATGCCCTTTCGGTCGTTTCGAGTTTTTCCCGCTGCCTGTTTCAGCAGACGTAAGGCAGGCTACCGTATCTTGCGCCGTATGCTATTTATTCTCCATTTTCCCTTCCCATGAAAGATCGACTTCGCCAAGAAGGACAACGCCTGCAAACAGCCCTGCGCACGCTCGACCGACAAACGGTTTTTGTGCTGATGATGGCGATCGTCCTTGTGATTCTGCAACACGCTGTAGGCAGTCGCCGGTTTTTTCGCATGGAGTTGGCCCCGCTCTTCCCCGATGCATGGCGTGGGGTGCTGGCGTGGGGCTGGTGGTTTGGCACCCAGGGCATTACGGGATTCGTGTTGCCTGTGCTGGCTCTCGTCTTTCTCTTCCGCCGCCGCCCTAGCGAGATCGGCCTCGGCGCAGGTGACTGGAAGCTGGCCTCGGTGCTCGCGCTGCTGTATCTGCCACTGGTCGCCATCGGCACCTGGGTGCTATCGGACAGCCTGGAGTTTCAGGCCCAGTATCCGCACTACCAGCCCGCCGCGCTTGACTGGCGCTTCTTTCTGATCTACGAAGCACTGTTTCTGTTCTACTGGATCGGCTGGGAATACCTGTGGCGCGGCTTCGTGCTCTTCGGGACGGCGCACACGTTTGGGCTATACGCCATCTTCGTGCAAACCGTCCCTTTTGCGCTACTTCACCTCGACAAACCGCTGCCCGAGGCGCTGCTGTCCATCATCGGCGGCGTAGCACTGGGCGCACTTGTGTGGCGTTGTCGGTCATTCTGGATCGCCGTGCCCATCCACGCGGCGCAAATGCTCATCCTGGATTTCTGGTGTACGCTTCGTATCCGCACAGGCGTCTCCGGCATCGACCCCGCCGCGTTGGTAGATCTGCTGCAGGCGTGGCTCGGCGGGTGAAGCTAAAGGGACTAATGCTACTTCGTTGACGCGTAATCTCTCAGGCTCCCAAACGTCTTCCTTTCACTCCGCTACCGATATCAGGCGCGTTTCGATGGCTGTGCAGACAGTCGTGTAGTGCTGGTTGAACGCAGCCATAATCGAGGCTATTTTGGACATATTCTTGTTGCGGCTATGCTCTTCGATGGTTTCGCAGAGCCGGGCAAAGGCCATGGCACCAACCATCCGGCTGCTCGACTTTAACGTGTGCGCCGCGTAGTGCAACTGATCAGCATCGCCTGCATCCAGCGCGTTTTGCATCATTGTGGCAAGGTAGGGCGATTCTTTGAGATAGGTCGTCAGGATGTCCCGCTCGAAGTCCATATTGCCGCCAGACGTTTGCTGGAGCGCATCCAGCGACAGGACTTTCACCTCACTGCTTGATGAACGATTAACGGGTTGCGAAAGGACTGCCTGCGATGCCTGGGCCTCGGGTCGTACTTTATCAAGGGCTTCCGCCAGATCACTCACCAACACCGGTTTGCTCAAATAATCGTCCATCCCGGCATCGATACAGCGTTGCCGATCTTCACGCGTCGCGTTGGCTGTGAGCGCGATGATGCGGGGCCGCTCCTCTGCTTCGTAGGTAGCAAGGATCCGCCGGGTGGTTTCCAGGCCATCCAACTCGGGCATCTGGATGTCCATCAGGATCACATCGTAGGTGTGCTGCTTCAAGGCCTCCAACACTTTCAGGCCATTGCTGACTACATCGGCCCGATAGCCGAGCCGCTTCAAATACTGCTGCACCACTTTCTGATTAACCACGTTGTCTTCGGCCATCAGAATGCGAAGCGAGGTCTCTTCCTGCGCGATGTCTTTCGCAAGGCTGGTTGTGTTGACCTTCGTCTCAGGCAAAACCGTGCTAGAGAGCCCATCGCCCGTGTTAGACGTATGGAGCCTGCTTAGCTGCACCAGGGTTTCACAAAGCTGATCTTTTTTGGTGGGTTTGGTGATACAGGCTGCACTGTGCATGTCCTTGAGTTGCACCCGCTGCCCGATGGGGCTGAGCAGCAACAATGGCAGGGGGGCAGCGTGTGCTCTGATCGCTGCGGCCAGCGCCATCCCGTCCATCTCTGGCAAATGCATGTCTAGCATAACGAGGTCGATAGCGGCACCTTCGTTCAAACGGGCCAGCGCTTCAGCTCCCGACGAGACTTCTTCAACGACCATGCCCCAGCGTGCCACCTGACTTCGAAGCATACGCCGATTTACCTCCGTGTCATCTACGATCAGCACACGCTTTGCACGGAGCATAGACGTGTCCGGCGGCGCATTTTCGGACTGCGGGTCGTGGGCAGGCGCTTGCTGAATAGAGACGTGGAACGTTGACCCCAAGCCTTCTTCGCTCTCAACCCACATGGTCCCGTTCATCAGTTCGGAGAGCCGCTTGCTGATCGCCAACCCCAGCCCGGTCCCGCCATACATGCGGGCCGTCGAGGTTTCTATCTGACTGAAAGACTGGAACAGCCGCTCTTGCCGCTCCTTGGGGATGCCAATGCCCGTATCACGCACTGCAAAATGCAGTTCGTAGTGCTCTGCCTCGCGGGCAGTGGCATCTACGCTTACTGTAACCTCGCCCTCTTCCGTAAATTTGACTGCATTGGAGAGCAGGTTGGTAAGAATCTGGCGCACGCGGGTCACATCGCCACAGACAGCATCCGGTACCTTGGCACCCATGAAATAAGCCAGGGCGATGTCCTTTTCGGCGGCCTTCGAGGCGAGCAGGTAGAGCGACTCTTCGATGACATGATGCACCTGGAAGTCCTGCGCTTCCAGTTCCACCTTGCCCGCTTCGATCTTGGAAAAGTCCAGAATATCGTTGATGATGCTGAGCAGAGCGTCGCCGCTCATACGGATGACTTCGGCGAACTCGTCCTGCTGCTGGTCGAGGTCTGTGCCAAGCAGCATGTCTGCCATGCCGATGATGCCATTGAGCGGGGTACGAATCTCATGGCTCATGTTCGCCAGGAAATCGCTTTTGGCGCGGGCTGCTTCGAGGGCTTCCTCTCGCGCCCTGATCAGTTCTTCCTCCAGCCGCTTACGCTCGGTAATGTCGGTGTCGATAACGACAAACTTCTGTATGGCTCCAGAGGCATCCAGAATGGGGGTAAGCGTACAAGACAGCCACCGCTCTTGGCCGTTGCGGCTGGTAAAGAGCGCCTCGTAGGAAACCGATGTTTTCTGCGCGCTGGCCGTATCAATGGCCTGCTGCATATCCGGGTGGCTCGAAACACTTTGTAGGGTCTTACCTCTTTCTTCTCGTAACGAATCGAGCGTATAACCGAAAAGGCAGGTAAAGCCTTCGTTGATCCACTCCAGATTACCCTGCGCATCGGTGATCGTGACGGCATTATCCGTCTTGCTGACGACGAGCGAAAGCAACTCCAGTTTATCATGGGCCGCTTTTCGTTTGTCCTGTTCGTGCAGGAGCGCCTCGGTGCGCGCTTCGACCATTTCTTGCAGCTCGCGCTCGCGCTCGCGCAGACGCCGATCTCTGACCCAGATCAATCCCGTAACCAGCACA
>DATGCC010000869.1:0-5267 GCA_035312345.1 Rhodothermales bacterium | reverse complement strand
TCTGAGATCACAACAGATCGCGATAACCGTATTCTGATTAATGAGTCGGCGGTGCGGGACTTTGGTTTTGCCTCGAACGAAGATGCGATTGGCAAGAATGTGCTGATCGGTAGCAATAATGTGTTGCCCGTGGTCGGGGTGTTGAAAGACTTTCACTGGCTCTCGGCCAAACAGACTCCGGGGCCTGTGCTCATCTTTCTCACGGGCGGTGGTGCTTTTTTCTCTCTGCGCGTCGCCACGCCAAATCTGGATGAGACCATTGCCTCCGTGCAAGCTACCTACAGCCGCGTATTTCCAGGCAACTCGTTCGAGTATTTCTTCGTGGATCAGACCTTCGACGAGCAATACCAGGCCGATCAGCGCTTCGGCACCTTGTTTGGCATCTTCTCGGCTTTTGCGTTGCTCGTAGCGTGTCTCGGGCTCATTGGGCTGGCCGCCTACACCGCGTCGCGGCGGACGAAAGAGATCGGCGTGCGCAAGGTGTTGGGAGCCAGCGCACCGGGCATCGTACGGCTCTTCCTGTTCGATTTCAGTAAGCTCATCCTCGTCGCGCTGGTCATCACAGCCCCGCTGATGTATCTTGCTGCTGACCGCTGGCTGGCTACTTTCGCTGCCCGCATTGACCTGAGCGTCTGGCTCTTTGTTATGCCCGGCCTCGCGGTGCTCACGCTGGCCCTGTTGACGGTGAGCTACCACACCTTCAAGATAGCCCTGACCGATCCCGTCCGGGCGCTTCGCTACGAGTAAGTTTCTGCTAACTGTTCCGTACGCCGATGTGTCGATTTCTGCTTTTTGCCAGTCTCTGCTGTGTTCTGTGCAGCGCTGCACGGGCCCAGGCCCCGCGACCACTCGGTGCTAATGAGGCCATCGCGGATTCTCTGGCATCCGACGCTGTGCACCAATTCTTGCTTGATGTGCCGGGTGAGCATTTCGTTTATGGTGAGGTAGAGCAGCAAACGGTAGATGTGGTCATTACGGTGTATGAACCAAATGGGAAACAGGTCGATGCTTTTGACACCTCCGCACGCGGGCCAGAGTCGTTTCAGTTTATAGCACAAGAGACTGGCACCTATCGCTTGGAGGTTGCATCGTATGAGGAGGGAGTGGGACGCTACGAGGTGATGGTACAGCGGATGGAACCGGTTGCCACGACGCCCGCCGACCGCGTTTCTCAGATGATGGCGGCTTATGAAAACACAGACGGACCAGGGGCTGCCATCGCTGTTGTACAGAATGGATCGGTTATCTTTTCCGAAGCCTACGGCACGGCGGTGTTGGCACACGGCATTCCGATGACCGTGACCTCCGTCTTGGATGTGGGATCCGTGTCGAAGCAGTTCATCGGTTTTGCGATGGCTTTGCTCGAAAAGCAAGGCAAGGTGTCCCTTGAGGAGGATGTGCGCACCTATTTGCCGGAGGTGCCAGACTTCGGGCAAACGGTAACGCTCAAAAATCTACTTCATCACACCAGCGGCTATCGGGAAGTATACAACACACTTCAACTCATGGGGCGGAAGGCGGGGGATGCTGTGCTTCAGGAGGATGCACTCGCCGTCGTGCAGCGGCAGGCGGCGTTGCAAACGGCACCTGGATCTGCGTACAACTACAACAATTCTGGCTACATGCTGCTGGCCGATGTCGTCGAGCGGGTGACGGGGCAGGAGTTTCACGAGTGGATGCAGGCAAATATCTTTGCACCCTTGGGCATGACGGGCACCGCCATCATGTACCAGCCAGGACAAGTGATTCCCCATGCTGCCGAATCGTATGGGCAGTCCGATGATGGCAGTGGGTATGTCCGGATATTTGACAACAGCAGCGTGCAGGGTGCCGGAGGTGTCTATTCCACGGTAGAAGACCTGGCACGGTGGATGGACAATTTCCAATCGGGCACGGTCGGTAATCCTGAGATCATCGCTCGATTCACCGAACGCGGCGTCTTGACCAACGGCGATACGCTTGATTATGCCCTGGGTATTGGCGTTCGGAAGCATCGCGGGTTGCAGCAATGGCAGCACGGTGGAGCCAGCGCCGGATACCGATCCGCGCTGGTCTATTACCCGGAGATTGATGCCGGTGTGATCGTGCTATCCAACCTGGGCAGTTTCAACGCGGCCTCAAGGGCAAGCCAACTCGTGGCCATCTTCTTTGGCGAACATCTGGAGGATGAAACTATCGCCGAGGAGCCGGGACAGGAGAAAGAGGAAGTAACATCTGTAGTGGTTGCAGCAGAGGTGTTGAAAGCCTATGTGGGGCAGTATCTCGTCGAAGGGCCGAATGTTACTGTCACAATTGAAGCCAGCGATGGCAGCCTGATGATCAGTATGAACGATGCCGACGCCATACCCATGCAGGCGCTCAGCGATTCGACATTTGCTCTGGCATCCTGGAACGCAACGCTCACCTTCCGTCGCGATCTCACGGGTGCTGTGAGCGGGGCCTCGGTGGATCGGGGCGAGGTTTTTACACTACGCCCTATCGAACCCTGGATGCCCACTGCCGACGAACTGGCTGCCTATGCCGGGCGCTATTTCAGCAAAGAAATCGAGGCAATCTACACCCTTGCTGTGGAGAAAGATGCGCTGGTGTTAAAGTATCGCCGGAGTGCAGACGTGGCGTTGCAACCTCAAGATCAGGATCGCTTCGAGAGTACGTCGCCGTTGATGCACGTCACCTTCGAGCGTGATGAAGAGGGTGCTATTTCTGGGTTTAGCGTTTCCAATGGTCGCACCCAGGGGATTTACTTCGAAAAGTATGACTGACCGTCTTGTGAGTCGTATCTGATCCGTCAAGCCTATAACAAAGGTACAATCATGAAAAGAATACCCTGTGCCCTCCTTTTTATGTTGCTTCTCTGTGGCAGTGCTCTTCCGTCTGCTGATCCTCAAATCAGCTACCGCATCAAAGTAACCACGACAGTATCCAATGAAGAGGCCACTGTGCAGATGCAGGAACGGGGCAACGAGACCGAGCCGGTAATAACAAACCGCACAACGCCCTTTGAGATCACTGCGGCGGCCGGCGTATTCGATGGCGTTTTCACCCGTCTATCGGGCGCAGCGGAGATTCAGGTAGATGTCTACTGCGAAGGATGCAAGGAAGAACGTATCCTCTATGGACATGGCACCCAGATATCGACGAAGCTGGATGGCGAAGAGCGGACGTTCAGTGTACGGAAGTGATGACCATAATCATGGGTTCTCAGGTTGAATCAGGGATGCTCGTCTTGCTGCGCTAGCTTTCTCGTGCCGTCGCTTCCAAAAGGATGCATCCGCCCATCGCTGCTCCAGGTTGTAAAGGTAGGCCCTGTTCGCCCTGTAGCTCTCGAAGCGATCTTGTACGGCTTTGGCATAGGCATTAAAGCTAGTGGTCTGCCCGTTAATCTGGTCCGCCAACGCCGTGCCCGCCGTCACCCCATCGAGCAGGGCTTTGTACACCCCCTGTGCGCTGAGGGGATCGTAGACCGAAGCCGCATCGCCGACGGCAAGCCAGCGGTCTCCGGCCACCGGCTGACGGAGCAAAGACAAGGCAGGCTGGATCAGCAGGCTCCCCGGAAGAAAGCGAGCGTCCTTCAACGCCGGGGCGATGTGCAACGTGTCACTGAGGTGCCAGAGCCAGCCCTGCTCGGTGCGCAAGTGGTGCTGCTTGATGGTCTCCGGGTCACCTGCAAACGCTGCTGTGGCCTTGCCGTCGGGCAGGCGGGCCGCGTACCACCAGCCATCGCGGGTGGCTTCCAGCATCGTCATCCGGGATAGCATTGATGCAGGGGGCAGCGCAAAAAAGCCGTAGACGCAAATTAGCCGGTCGAACATCTCGGTCTCTGCACCCATGGCTTTGGCAAAGGCCGCGCGATAACCGGTAGCATCGACGATGAATTCGGCACAGACTGTTTGGGCCACGCCGTCTTTGCCCTCAATGCGGAGGACAAAGTCGTTCTCCTGATCAGGCAATGCTCGCCGGAAGCGCGTTTCGGTGCGGATCTCTGTGCCTCGATCAGCCGCCTGCCGCATCAGAAAGGCATCGAAGCGGCGGCGGTCGAGGTGCCAGCCGGTGCCGTGGGGGTTGAAGAGGAAGTCGTTGTAGCCTGGTTCGTCACTGCCCCAGGAAGCAAAGCTGCCGTAGCAGACGTCGTGGCCCTCTTTCAGAAAAGCTTCCAACAGGCCAAGTTGGGCGAAGAGGAGGCGGGTGTCTGGGGGAATGCTTTCGCCCACGCGCACCATCTCGTAGGTCCTCGCTTCGATCAAGAGCACGTCGTCCACGCCGCGATTGGCCAGCGTGAGGGCGGCAGCACAGCCAGCGGGGCCACCGCCTATGATCACGACCCGGTAGTCTGCCTCCGCGCGCTGGCTCATGGTGTAATGGTTTTCTAAATAGCTCTAACTATGGGATGGGGTACGGGCCATAGCTGTGCGGTCATTTTGTTCGCTTACGTCAGTAGCTGCACGTCATTAGGCTCGCGTTGCTCGCCGTCATTGGTCATTGGAGACATCGTGCTCATCAATGACCAATGACGTGCCGAAGGCATCGGTGACGCACCGAAGATGTTAATGACCGCGAAGCGAGGTGAGCGAAATGGCGCGAAGCCCATAAGGGCTGGTTAGCCATCAGCCGGTTTGGTCTGATCGCGGATGGTGTTGGGCCACGGAATCACGGCGTTGCCGCTGTCATCAAGCTGGCTTCCAACTTCCAGGTAGAAGTCACTCGGAAGGTCTTCGCCCTCAATCGCCGTCGCCTGTATCACCACACCAATCTTGTCCCAGTTCTTGACGATGTTGATGCGATCCTGGTAGCGCCCGACCTCAGAGGACTGATTGGTTGCTGTGCCGTCGCCACGTACCGAGAACCGCTGTTGCCCAAGCTGGCCGTTCTGCACATCGGAAGCAACGTAGACCGCCACCGGGCGCTGGGCGGGCCATGACCAGTAGAGCGTCAGGTTTTGTTGTGGGTTCGGCGCAGGCGTATGCGTAGCGCACGAATTGTAGTCGGTGTGCCAGGGCAGGGCCATGAACTTCGAGGTGTCGCCCGGCTCCACGCCCGGCGAGTAGGGGGGGCACCCGTCGCCCCGGAGCGGAAACCATCCGGCGGTCAGGAACGGCGTGTCTTTCGTCGCCTGGCTGTAGGTGAGCCTCTGCGTGTTGATTCTGAACGGGCCTTCCTGTTGCCAGTTTTGTATCCAGAGGCCCGGCTGGCGGACGATGAACGTCATGTCGATGCCGGGGCTGAAGCGGCCGCCCAGGCAGTTGATGAGCGTCGCCTTGTCCAGGTAT
>DATGCC010000868.1:0-2746 GCA_035312345.1 Rhodothermales bacterium | reverse complement strand
CGTCCAGCAGAGTTGGAGGCGCGCAACATCGTCTCGCTGGACGAGGCGCTGCGCTATGTGCCGGGTGTGCAGATGACCGACAACCAGGTCAACATCCGGGGGTCGTCGGGCTTTTCGTACAACACGGGCAGCCGCGTGCTGTTGCTGCTGGATGGCATGCCGCTCCTCACGCCCGACTCCGACGGCGTCCCGCACGACGCGCTTCCGCTCTCGCAAATCGCCCGTGTGGAAGTGCTCAAAGGTCCCGGCTCGGCGCTGTACGGCAACGGCGCGCTCGGCGGCATCATCAACGTCATCACCAAAGGTTTCCCAGAGACGCCCGAGACGATGCTGAAGCTCTTCGGCGGGGCCTACCAGCCGGTGCGCTACGCCACCTGGCGTGAGCAATGGGATGAGGGCGAGGACCCGCGTCCGTTTGGCGGCTTCACCTTCACCCACGCCCGTCGCTTCGGCAGCAAAGGGGGCGGCTGGCTCAATGTGGCCTACCGCGCCGATGAAGGCTTTACCAACTTCCGCACGGAGCGTGACCTCGACGCCTTCTTCAAGGTGGGATGGCGACCTGTTCCCATCCTCAACCTCAACCTGCTCGGCGGCTGGACGCGGCGCAAAAGCGATTCTTTTCTCTACTGGAACGGCCTGCGTGATCCGCTCAACCCCGGCCAACTGAGCTTCGGCGGAGCCGAGACGACGGGCACCAACGACAACCAGAGCCATGTTTTCAGCCTGATGTCCTCCGTGGAGCATGCCCTCAGTGCTTCGCTGTATTACACCGTCAAAGCCCGGCTCATCGGGGTTGTGATCCAGCCGCTCAATGACGACGGTAGTCCGAAACCTGTTGATGAAGGGACCGCAGGACTGCGATACGGCGGCGAGGTGCAGATCAACTGGCTGCCACGCGTCGGGACCAACCTGACGGCAGGCGCCACGGGTGATGCGTTAGCCACCGCGTCGAGCCTCTTTCAGCCCGATGATGAACCCAACGAATCGCTGCACCAGCCCGAACGGGCCGCGTTTGTACAGGCCGAACAGCGGCTCTTCGACCGCCTCGATCTGGTGGCGGGCCTGCGCTATGATACCTACCGGATCGACACGACGCGCACAGAGCGCAAACTGAGCCCAAAGCTCAACGCGGCCCTGTCGCTCACTGAGGGCCTGACGCTCCGGCTTGCCTACGGACAGGGCTTCCGCGTGCCCAGTCTCCCTGAGCGCTTCGTGGATGACCAGAGTTATCTGCCTGTCATTCCCAACATCGATTTGCGCCCGGAAGAGAGCACGAGCTACGAGGCGGGATTGCGCGCCACGGTCCCACTCACGTCACGTTTCACCGCCCAGGCCGATGCGGCTGTCTTCTGGAACGACTACGATGGTCTCGTGGAGCCGACGTTCATCCCACAGGAGCAGGCCTTCCAGTTTATCAACCTGACCGAAGCGCGTATTCGCGGCATGGAAGCAAGCGCAGAAGTCGCGTCACAGGACGACCGGTGGCGGATCGGTGTCAGCTATACGTTTCTTGATGCAAAGGATCTGACGACTGACCAGGCGCTCGGCTTCCGCTCACGCCATCTGCTGAAAACATTCCTCTCGGTACCCCTTTATGGTCCCCTGTCGGCGGGCGTCGATTATCGCTATGCCAGCGCGCCGGACCGGGTCGATTCCGACTTTGCTCGCTTTGTACGAGATGCCCAGGCCATCGGCCCGACGCATGTGGTGGACGCCCGGCTCGGAGCCCGCTGGCAGCACTGGGGCCTGGCCCTTATCGCCAAAAATGCACTCGACTATTACTACGTCGAACGTCCCGCCATCCTTGCTCCACCCCGTCATTTTATCCTGCAGCTTCACACACAGTTTTGAGCACAAGCTGGACAAAAAAGCAAAGGGCCTACACACCGAGTGCGTAGGCCCTTGTAGTACTTGCTTTTCCTGAGAAGACTACACGGTTCGTCCGCGGGCAAAGTTCATCACCAGGGCTACCACGAGCAGGATCAGAAAGATGTAGAAGAGGATCTTGGCGATACCCGCCGAGGCACCGGCGATGCCGCCAAAGCCAAAGACCGCCGCGATAATCGCGACGACGAGAAAGATCAGCGCCCATTTAAGCATATCAAACCTCCGTTGTTTATGTCGTTTGCCTAGCGCAACTACAGCCGGACATGCGCCCGATGCTTGCTGCTCTATCAACCCGACGAAACAGCCACTGGTCCGCTCAAAAAGGACAATGATGCCATACGTATGGAGTTAGATACAATCGACTGAACGTGTAATTGAAACGGCACACTTACTACAGAATTGTATCGATGCGGTGGAGGGTGAGACTAGGAATACAGGAGACTACGAGTCTAGGAGATGAGCTTTCTTCTTAGGCTCATAGTCTCCCAGGCCCTTAAAAGCTTACTCAACCGGCGGGCGGCGGCGGTGAAAATCGGTGGCTTGCTGATAGGCGTGCGCCAGGACCAGCACCTCGGCGTCCTTGTAGAGATTCCCGGCGAAGGTGATGCTACCCGGCTGCCTGCGCGGAGAGTCAGCCGCCGCATCCTCCAGCGGGTTGAAAGCGTTGGGCAGGCAGACGCACGGATGCCCGGTGAGGTTGGTGATACGCAACGTCCCACCCCCAAAAGAGGGCGAGATGAAAACGTCGATGTCGTGCAATGTCTCGGTCATCTGCTGCATGAGGAGCGTTCGCGCCCGGTTGGCCTGGAGAAACTCGACAGCAGGCACGAACCGCGCCGAGCGAAACGAGTGCGGCCAG
>DATGCC010000867.1:0-12382 GCA_035312345.1 Rhodothermales bacterium | reverse complement strand
GTGCGGGTGGGTGCGTGGAACATCATGTGCCGCACGGTGCCGCCACCGCTCTCAATCTCGGTGGTGCTGAAGAATTCGTTCGTTGCCGGATCGAAGCCCACAAACCGATTCGGATCCACCCCAGACTCCACAAACCAGAGGCGATCCTGATCATCTACGGCCATGCCATAGGGGCGGCTGCTGGAGCCACTCGGCATATCCCACTCTTCGACCGTTTCATCGCTCGGATTGTAGCGGCCCAGTTTCCCGCCTGCGTAATCGACATACCACACCATGCCATCCGACGTAAGTTGAATCCGCCGAGGACGTATCTCTTCGCGAGGCAGCGCAATCTCCTGCAAGGTCATTGTTGCTGGATCCACTGTGGCGAGTTTGTTGGTGCCAAACAGGGCGATCCAGGGGCGGTCGTTGCTATCTACCACAATACCATAAGGCCGCGCTCCCTGCGTAGGCACCTCCATCAACTCCACATCGCTGGAGGCTTTCGTGAGCTTCCCGACAAAGTTGCCGCCCTGCACGGTGAACCAGATATCGCCCTGGCTATCGAAGATGAGGGTATGCGGATCGCGGGCAGCAGGATCAGGCATGTCAATCTTGGTGAGGTCGCCCGTGTCGGGATCAAGCTTGCCGATGTAGGCCGCCCGGTTGCCAGCTACCCAAACGGTCCCGTCCGTGTCCACAATCAGGTTGTGCGGTCCGGCTCCCTCACCCAGTTCGTACCGCTTGAACTCGCCTGTCTCGGGATCGAGATAGGCAGCATAGTCGGATCGCTGACCGACAAACCAGACGCGCCCCTGTCCATCCACATAGGGATCGCGGGGGCGTGAGTTTTCCCACGGCACATCCCATTCAGTAATCTCTACAGGATCGACCGCAGACGGAGCGACATTGTCTACCGGACCCAGGCACAGAAACGAAGCAAGCAGTAACAGAGTCAGCGTTTTCATCGGTGGGCCTCCCAGATTGGATAAAGGACAGAGATGTATGTGCTACAAAAACGATCTACTTGAAACGACACCTGCGCCTTCCAGGGCAAAAAGAGATTGTACATGCTAAAATAGCAACGGGTCAAAGGCAAGCAGAATCGAGAAATTCGGCTAAGGAAACCTTCCTCGGCACTTCGTCGTGTGCAGGGCAATTCATTTGCCTGGGCTAGAAACAGCCTATTTTGTTAAACTTGGGCTTTCCTCATAGCGCGACTTTTCTATGCGGCGTGTCTTTTTATTGATGGTGGCTGGCGGTTTACTCGCCATAGTGGTCTGGAGTAGTCTGTTCCTCTGGCAGCCGGAACCTCCGGTCCCCGCCGAACCGCCGCGCCTGCCGTCCGAGACCGGCTGGATTCAACGTACGTACCCGCACTTTAAGGCCGACGCCAACGCCTACCGCCGCGCCTTTGCCGAGCGTGAGGTGCTACACCGCACCGCATCGAAGTCCGACATCTTTGGCTCCTGGCAGGTGCTCGGCCCCACCAACATCGGCGGTCGCGTCGTGGATGTGGCGTTCGATCCGCACCACCCCGACACAGTTTACGCAGCGGCAGCTACGGGCGGTGTCTTTAAGTCGGTGGACAGCGGCATGACCTGGGCCCCTATCTTCGACGACCAGCCGCTACTCACCATCGGCGACATTGCTGTAGATCCGGTGGATACGGACGTGATCTATGTAGGTACGGGCGAGGCCAATGGCGGGCACAATAACTTTGCGGGCAGTGGTGTCTACAAATCGACAGATGGTGGTGAGACGTGGCAGTTTCTGGGTCTGGATCATACCGTCAGCATCGGGCGCATCCTCGTTCATCCCACGAACCCGCAGCGCGTGTACCTTGCGGCGATTGGCTCCTACTTCGGAGCCAACGAAGGAAGCGACGACGAAGAGCGCGGCCTCTACCGCAGCGACGATGGCGGTGCCCGTTGGGACAAGGTGCTCCACGTCAATGACACCACAGGTGTCATCGATCTCGTAATGCGACCCGACAACCCGAATGTCCTTTTCGCCGCCACCTGGGAGCGCATCAGAGAAGTCACCGGTGCCAACCTCAGCGGCCCCAACAGCGGCATCTACAAATCAACCAATGGTGGCGACTCGTGGACCAAGCTCGGCCCATCCACTGGCCTGCCCGAAGGCCCCTCTGGACGCATCGGCCTCTCGATCAGCCGTGATAATCCAGATGTGATGTATGCGCTCTACACGGATGGCTTAAACTACCAGGGTCTTTACCGCTCAGACAACGGTGGCGTGACGTGGCGCAATGCCAACCCGAGCGGTACGCTCTCGCAAGGTTTCGGCGGCTTTAGTTGGTACTTCGGTCAGGTACGCGCCCATCCCACCAATCCCGATATCGTGTTTGTGATGGATGTCGGGCTGATGCGCTCGACAAACGGCGGTGCTACCTGGACGCGGCTGCCCGGCACTCACGTCGATCATCACGCGCTGGCGTTTCACCCAGAGGATCCGACCTTCCTCATCAATGGCAACGATGGCGGGCTCGCGCTGTCTCAGAATAGCGGGAACACCTGGTCAAGTGTTGCCAGCTTGCCCGTCACGCAGTTTTATGAGATCGGTCTCGACCCGAACGATCCCGACCGGGTCTACGGTGGCACCCAGGACAATGGTACCCTTCGCAGCAACGGCCTCGGCGGCTGGCAACGCATCTACGGCGGCGATGGCTTTTACGTCATTGTCCATCCCGACGACCCTAACATTGTGTATGCGGAGTCGCAGAACGGGGGGCTAGTCAAGATTGTACATGACGAGACCCGCAACGCAACGTCCGGCGTCCCGCCTACCTCTCAGGAACCTCGCAACTGGTCTATGCCGGTAGTCATGGATCCCGGCAATCCAGAGGTGCTCTACCTGGGCACCAATCGGTTGTATCGCACCGTCAACGGAGCCGCGTTCTGGCAACCTATCAGCGAGGTGCTTACGGACCAGCCTACCCTTCCCCTCCTCGGCACCATCACCACCATCGCGGTTGCGCCAACCAATTCGGACGTGATTTATGTGGGCACAGACGATGGCAATGTGTGGGTGAGCGATAATTATGGCTCCACCTGGCGATCCATCCACGATGGGCTTCCGCAACGTTGGGTGACACGCATCGTGATCGACCCAGAAGACGACCAGACGGCCTACGCGACGTTTTCGGGGCTGCGCTGGAAGGAACCTCAGCCGCATGTTTTTCGCACGCAAGATCGCGGGACTACGTGGCAAGATATTTCGAGCAACCTGCCTGATGCCCCCGTCAATGCCTTCGCCATTGATCCCATCAATCCCAACTACCTGTACCTCGGCAGTGATGTGGGCGCGTTTGTGAGTGAAAACGGCGGAGGCAGTTGGTCGCCGCTCGGAACCGGACTGCCTGCCGTCTCGGTCTACGATCTAAAAATCTACGATGACGGGACGCAACGCTTCCTCATGGCAGGCACGCATGGGCGATCGATGTACCGATTGGACCTGGCAGAGGTGCCATCCAGCATGCCCGTCGCCTCGGAAGAGAATCCTGCGTTGCCGCACGATTTCACGCTAGAGGCGGCTTACCCCAATCCCTTTTCTACCCAGACAACCCTGACCTACCACCTCGCTACCCCTGCCGACGTACAGATCGAGGTTTTCGACGTACGGGGCCGCCATGTTGCGACGCTGACGAAAGGCTTTTCCGAAGCAGGCTCGCATACTACCGAGTGGCACGCGGATGCCGTTGCGTCAGGCACCTATCTGGCCCGCCTCACCCTTACCACAGTCACGGGCACCACGACGCGCGCAACCATGCTGACCCGCGTGCGATAGGACGGTGCTACCAAGGTCGCCCCTCCCACGAGACCGATGTGACCTACCCTCCTATAGCCCTATGACACATGATTGACTCCTAACACTGCTACATTCCATACCCGGCAACCCGTTTTCTGCCGTTCGGTATAATGTTTTTATACGAATTAGGTACATACGCCTTGCCCACGCTGTATGCCCAACTTGGATCCTGTCCCCTCTTCCAATCTTGCGCTCTTCGGCAAGGACCCGACGCCGCGCATCGTGGTGGTGCTGCCGTTGCTGGACGGAGCATATGCCGAGCAAGCACAAATGCGGGTGTACCAGCGCAGTGCGGATTTCCAGCAGGTCATCGCCACGGATGAGCCGTTCTTTCCCTTCTTCTTCCTCTCCGATATCGACCTGTTGCGGGATTTTCCACGGGACCGGTTTCAGTTTCAACCGCTCGACGGCTCCAATTTTTACCGCTATGTTATCGTCGTGCGCTCATGGTCGGCGTACTGGGATGCTGTTCGCCATGTGGAGCGGGCCGTTGAAACGCGGGAGCGGCGGCCCACTGAACTCTACCTCATCAACAACCCCACTCAGCAATACCTGACGCAGACGGGCCGCACCTGCTTTAAGGACATGGCCTTCGACGACCTGCACCGCCTGCAACTCGACATCGAGACGTATTCGGAGCACGGCTTTCCCAACGCCGACCGGCCCGAAGACGAGATCATCATCGTCTCGCTACACGACAACCGGGGCTGGCATCGCGTGCTCGACACCCGCACCGTCTCCGAGAAAATTCTCTTGCAGGAATTGGTGCGCGTCCTCCGCGAGCGTAACCCAGATGTGATCGAAGGCCACAACATTTACGCCTTCGACTTCCCGTACATCATGACGCGGTGCGAGCGACACGGCGTGCCCTTTGTCATCGGGCGCGACAATTCAGTGCCACGCTCGTTTCCGTCCAGCATGCGCTTTGCCGAGCGGACGATTGACTTCCCGGCGCTGGAGATCGCCGGGAGGCACATCGTGGACACGTTTTTCCAAGTGATGTCCTTCGATGTGTTCAAGCGCGATTTGCCGGGCTACGGCTTGAAAGAGGCAGCGCGCTACTTCGGCTTTGCACCGGAAGACCGCACCTATATCCCCGGTAGCGAGATTGCACAGGTCTGGAAAAAAGACCCGGAGCGCGTGCTGGCCTACGCCCTCGACGATGTCATCGAAACGGAACGGCTGGCCCGCCACCTCTCCGGCTCCACGTTCTACCTGACGCAGATGCTGCCGATGGTGTATGGACAGGTGGCCCGCACCGGCCCGGCATCGAAGATCGAAGCGCTCTTCGTACGCGAATACCTGCGTCAGCGGCACAGCATCCCAAAGAGTGAATGGGGTAGTCAGGCGCTTGGCGGCTACACAGATGTTTTTGTCACCGGCGTAGTCGGCCCGGTCGTGTATGCGGATGTCGAGAGCCTGTACCCGTCGATCATGCTGAACTACGATGTCAAGCCAAAGACCGACGAGCTTGACCTCTTCCCCGACCTGCTGCGCCGCCTCACCGACCTGCGCTTCGATGCCAAGCGGCAGATGAAAACGGCCCCGTCCGATGACGTGCGTAGCGAGTTGGACGCCCGGCAGTCGTCATACAAAACCCTGATTAACTGCTTTACGCCCGATACCGACGTAATGACCGCTTCTGGATTACAACGCATAGGTGATCTGCAAGAAGGCGATCAGGTCTATTCAATCCATCCAGAAACGCTTGAACTAAGCTACAAGCCCGTTGTCAGAACTTACCGGCAAGAGCGTTATGCTGGTCCCCTCGTTCGTTTTGAAAACGCTTTCGTCAATTTTGCGGTGACGCCCAACCATCAGATGCTTACCGCTGTTGTACCTGCAGGTCGCGAGGCCAGTGGCTATGCATGGCGAGAGGCGGCGGATCTTTTCCAGAACAAATATCGCCACAGATTGCCATCGCATACGCCTTTCACGGCTAACTGCCAACAGCTGGCCTTCTCACTTACAGAGGCCTGTGACCGACTCGCGATCCCTTATCTGTATGATACCGAGCGAGATCACATCAAGGACCCGAGGCAACAGGCCAAGTGGATTCCCAACACCTACCGCATGGTCGATTGGCTGCAACTGGCTGGCTGGTATGTCAGTGAGGGATCCGTGTACAAGAGTGAAAGGCAAGATTACGGCTATACTGTCCGTGGCGAATGCTGGAAAGTATCGATAGCCAATAAAACCCCTGTGGAGCGTGAAGCCATCCGGTCACTATTTGATCGGATGGGATTGAACGCCAACGAGTCCGTCAATGGGTTCTCCGTGGGTAACATGCTGCTTGCGCATATTTTGAAAGCAGACTTTGGTTGCGGCAGTGCCAACAAACAGCTTCCTGAATGGATCTGGGTGCTCGACGGGCACCTGCTACGCAATTTGCTCTCTACCGCTTACCTGGGTGATGGCAATAAATCCAGTGGTCGGTACAACACGAAGAGCAGACGGCTTGCAGACGATTTTGTACAGCTCGCCTTTCACTGTGGGAAGCGAGCACGAGTCACTGGTCACGACAGCGGTTGCTGGCGTGTAGCGTACTATGATCGATCCAGAGGTGTACATCCTCTCATCAAAGATGTACATCGCTGGACGGAAGACTACGATGGCCCCATCGTGTGCGTAGAGGTGGCCGATAACCACACGCTCCTCGCCGGGCGAAATGGGAAGCTTAACTGGTGTGGGCAGTCTTTTTACGGCCAACTTGGATTTGGGCACGCTGCCTTCAACGACTTCGCCGAAGCAGATCGCGTAGCAGCGACAGGGCAGGACCTGCTGCGACAGATCATCGCGCTGATTCGCAAGGCGGGCGGTCTTGTGATCGAAGTGGACACCGACGGCGTACTGTTCGTCCCGCCTGACAATGTGCGTGGCGACGAGGCCGAGCGAGCGTTTATTGAGACCCTCAACAAAGAAATGCCGGAGGGCATTCGCATCGGGTTCGACGGGAGGTTCCAGTCGATGCTGTCATACAAGAAGAAGAACTACGCACTGCTGACCTACAACGGGGCGCTCAAGTTCAAAGGCTCGTCGCTCGTCTCGCGCTCCATCGAGCGGTTCGGGCGGCACTTTGTGCGCAAAGCCATTGAGCGGCTGATGCAGCAAGACATCCAGGGCCTGCACGACCTCTACCTGCAAACCCGAGATCAGGTCATTGCCCATGACTGGCAGAGCGTCCGCAGCTTCTCGCGTACGGAGACGCTGAAAGATACCATTGAGCAGTATCTGGCCGATGTGGAAGCAGGCAAGCGCACCCGCGCTGCTTCGTACGAACTCGCCATCCAACAGGCCGTAGCCACCGGGCAGGAACCCCGCAAAGGCGACCGCATCAGCTATTATGTCACCGGCTCCGGAGCCAACGTCACCTCCTTCGAAAACAGCCGTCTCGCCGACGAATGGGACCCCGACAACCCCGATGAGAATACCGCCTACTATCTCAAACGCCTCGACGAATTTGCCCGCAAGTTCGACGCCTTCTTCACCGAGCACGATTTCCGGCTGATCTTCTCGCCCGAAGACCTATTCGGCTTCTCGCCCGACGGCATCCAGATCCTCCGTCAGGAACGGCGTCCCAGCGATGTAGAGGACGAAGTGCCCTTCTGATCGCGGCCTGGAGTTGACCCGGTTTGGTGGCTCTTCCGCATTAATGGTGCAACGGTGTCGATGGTCTTTCACATACACTGCCTAAATACAAAAAATCAACCTTGCAGCGGCACCCACTGACCCCGGTGCGGGCTACTCGTGATGCTCATGCACGCAAAGTGCGGAAGAGCCACTACATCGGGGTAACTCCACGTTCAAGATACGATGACGGCTTGTGAAGCCCGACCGTATAATAGCTTTTTGTGCACCTACATTTTCTACCGTCGTTGAGCAGATGGCGTGTTGTCCATGTGCTGTGCTGTAAGTGCTAAGGTAGGTGAGGATATAGGTCGCCCATCCTTTCCCACGATGGGCAGGAATAACCATCATCCCCAGATCGGTAACGCCCTGCTGAGAATCACTCTTTCGGCACTCGCCGAGCCCGAGCCATTCACCATTCCGACAAAGCACAAAGAGCTCTTTTCTTTCGATTAGGTTTGCTGAATAGCCTCGAAGCCAACCACTCAGGTCCTTTTCACTGCAAAGACAGGCCTGTTGAAAAGCAATCGTTTGGTCCAATTCTGATGCCTTTATTAAGCGAAAATCCAGGCCGTCGGCCTCTGGATGGCTCGGGCAGACCTCTGTGTGGATCTCATACAGATACGTTTGGACCGTTAGCTTCTTTTGCACGTCGAGGCACAAAGAGAGAAAGGATGGATCGATGGTACTTACTATTGCCCGTGTCAACGTACCTTGGGCAATGACATGGTCAAATAGGGTCCGTCCATATTCTTGAAAGGCAGATCGCACATAAAACTGAAGCAGGGTACCTTCGTCATTTGCGGCATAATAGCCTGCTTGCTCTCGGTCCATTCTGATCTCCCAATGCGGTGAGGAATTAATAATACTCTCCCACATGCCATCCATGGGCGCAAGCAGGCTTTGTAGGTATTGTGCCTTGAGGTCAAGAATGGAGGACAAATCGGAGCATTTATGCAAGGAGATCATGGATGTGCCTGTTGTTTGAACATTGAGGAGGTACGTGTTATACCCCACACTAGGTTGCCCAATCAGTTCCTCTGTATTCGAAATGAGTACCAGTCGAAACTCTCCGAAGTTCTTTCCAAGGAGTAGCTTTACGGGTATGATCGAAAATCCTACTCCAATGAGGCCCCCGAGAACCATCCCAATCGGTCTTGCGACGATCTGTATTTCCTCCACTCCATAGCCGTTCAAGTGCATGACTGCTCCTAACACTCCGCCGCCTATTGCTTCACCACGCCAGAGGAGCCTAGACCGCCTACGGATACCTTCGACACCTCATTCGATGGATTCGAGGTGCTTGCCAACTGGCTCGCGCAGCAGAATGCAACTGCCGAAAACGCCATCGTCTGCATCGAGACCACCGGCGTCTATGCTGAAGCACTCTGCTACTTCCTACACGAGCACAGCTTTACGGTCTCCTTGGAGAATCCGCAGAAGGTCAAGCGCGCCTTCAAGACCAACAGCAATAAGAACGATCCCACCGACGCCCGTCAGATCGCCGAGTACACCTTTCGCTTTTTCGATGAGTTGCTGCTGTGGCAGCCTCGCGAGGTCATTGTCGAGCAGATTCGCACGCTGTTGGCAGCGCGTGAGCAGTTCGTGAGTCAACGCACGGCAGGTAGCCGAGGGGAAGTCGCCGCGTTTAGTCTTGAACAACCTCTCGAACACGCTGCTGCGTGTGATCTGTGCGGTGATTAGAGATCGTAGGCCATACGAAAAGACGTATCGCTCGGTGAGTCCGCAAGTGCTACAAGCAGCTTGACTTTGCCATAGAAATCCGCTTGAGGGATGGGTTATGTTTCCCTCACTCATGCACAACGACCGACCGCACAGCCCCTTTTCCTGTTCCCGCTGTAAGATGTATGAAGTAGACGCCCGAGGCCAATCCGTCCCCGTTGATCCTGTAGCGGTGCTGGCCTGGAAGCTGCTTGCCCATCCCCTCTGACCGAACCTTTTGCCCTAGCGCATTGAATAGCTCGATGCGTACACGCTCGGGCGTTCCCAGCGTGAAGACGACGCTTCCTTCTTCACGCATGGGATTGGGATAGACCGACAGAATGGAAAACTCAGCTACGGGCGGGGGATCATTAACAGCTGTCGAGGGGGCTCGGCTCTCCCCGTACTCCTTGCCGCCAACCCTGGCGTACTTCAACTCAGAACCATACAAATTGCCGCCCCCGACAAATCCGATGTCCGTGGCGTAGCATTCGTACCTCAAAATGAACCCTACTCCGCCAAAGCACTTCAGCGCATCTGCCTCCACCCGCTCATTGCCTATCTGTAGACTTTCATTATAGCTTCCCCAAACGTAGAAAAGCGTATCGGGAGCCCCGTAGTAGAGTGTATCGCCGAAAGCCGCTCGCATGTCGAAGTGCGCCAGAAAGTCGGGAAAGTCGAC
Source organism: Rhodothermales bacterium (assembly GCA_035312345.1). Lineage (GTDB taxonomy): Bacteria > Bacteroidota > Rhodothermia > Rhodothermales > DATGCC01 > DATGCC01. The sequence continues at coordinate 2,544 of DATGCC010000867.1, read as the reverse complement.
CCGTGAGTAGTAAACAGGTAGCGGCACCTCCATCGTGTCGGCTTCAAGACTTGGCAAGGTAACCACGGTGCCCGCGGTGTCATAACGGAGATAGAACATGTGCATGATACCACCCAAGGTGCCTACCACTGCAAGAGAGTCGCGCCGAATGAAGTACCGATGGCCGTTTGCCAGAGTGTCACCGACGATCGTGCTGGTGGCGAGCGGATCAAGGCCTTCATACTCCCAAGTATTGCCGATCTCCAAGGGGTAGTAGCGTTGCCAGTCGAGCGTATCAACCACAACGAGGGTATCCTGAGCAGGTGCTGCCCCGGCGAAGAGCAGGGAGAGTAAGAGTATACAGGTGATTCTCATCGTAGCTTCTTGGGAGACATAACTAATGATTAACCTACTTACATAGTCCCGTTATAGCAGGACACAATGTCCTATAATACGCAGGCCCACCTGGGCATAGCTGCTTGCCCGTCAAGGTTTTACGGACAAATAGTAGTTGCGCAAAAGAAACAAGGTGTCGTATAATGACCACATATATCAAACATACGGATACTAGATGCCGTGACCGACACTGGAGAAGATAAACAGAAACTTCTTGATCAGGTAAGACACATGTACTGCCTATCCCATTGTAGCTTACACATCCAGCGTGCGTATGTCAAGTAAGTCTTTAATAGACCAACAACCACTCCGCATAGCCAGACGAGTGCGACAGATCTAACGTCGGCGGCATACCGTTGCTGAAGACATGGGTGGCAGTTTCTACAAGCAGATCCCGCAACTGCACTTCCAGGCCGAAGGATTCAAAACACAGACTCCACCATACCTCGGCCTCTGTTTCCAGCCTTGCCAGTTCGACCTGACACCCGACATCAGGATAATCATCAGCGGGAGCGGGCACGGGCACGATGCGTCTGTCCCCATCGCGTTGGAATGTTCTCATGAGTCGGCTCTTTGTGACCGGCTGCCACAACGGCTCCCTTGAGAAATCGGCCGGTCCCTCCTTTTGCAGTGCAATACTCCACTTGCGCCAGCGCTCTATCAAACCGTGAATGTTCTCGGCAAATGTGATGGCTTCGCCCGGCGCATCGCGGCGTTTGGGCTGCATCTGGCCTTCCCGCCACTTCACATTCATCGCCGCATCCGTAGGCCGTAGATACCAGTCGGTGCGCGGCGGCTCGGCATGGGGGTCCAGCAGATCAAACCATGCTGATACCGCATCGGGCGGGCTCCCACGATAAAACCACCGCACCTCGGCGGAAGCAATCATGTTGCTTTCGCTGCTCATTGTCCTTCAGATTTTTCTAACAACAAATCACTGTACGACCCCGCGACAAGCGAGGCTGGCGGCAGATCGAACAGATCCAGGTAATGCTGACACTGATCATGGAGTGGCTCCGTTCCGATGCGGCCCTCTTCGTCGATGGCTTCGATCTCGACGAACGTGCCCACCCCCTCTACCCGATCGATGTGAAACTTGATGTTGTCGATGAAATAGATCTCGCGGCGTTTGTCGACGACGACCAGCACACCAAGGGCACGGGTGAGCAGCGCTTTGAGTCCGGCGTCGGGGCGCGGTTTGTAAAGCAACACATCCGAGCCTTTGGGTCCGTGCTGGTCGGGCCGATGGTAATGAATGAGGTGGTGCTCGATCGTCCCTTCGCGGAGCTTGAGCCGCCCGTGAGGCACCCGGAAATACGTGTCGATCTGGTGATCCTCGCCGATGAAGCGAGCCTCCCGCCCCTGCAACAACCTGCGGATACGCTCCTGATCGTCGCAGCGGGCTTTGATTTCTACAATGAAAGGCATACAGCAAGTGGATAGTGCATGGTTGAGGATGAATCGACGCTTTTTTGAACCGAAGATACGCTACGCGGCTTGCGCTTGCGATGCAAAGATCGTAGGATACACACCCTGCCACCAACGCCTTTTGCCTGATGTCCGAACCAACGAACGTGCCCAGGGGCCTCGTGTTTTTCCCGCCCAACACCTCCCCATCGCGGCGGAGAAAACGGCTTGTTTTTATGGCAGTGCTGCTGACTACCGCCATGGCCCTGGTCTGGCCCGTCTACGCGTTGTTTTCGGGCATCTCTCCGCTCGTGCTCGGCCTGCCCCTCTCGATGGCCTGGCCTGTTTTCTGGCAAGCCGTTATGTTCGCCACCCTGGTCTGGCTGTACCGTTCGGAAGCCTAGCACCACCCACTCCCCCCAAAATTCCCAATCTAAAATCCAAAATTGGAACCCTGGCTCATTGCTGTACTGATCTGTGGAGGCTACCTCGTCCTCTCGCTGCTAACAGGCGTCTTGCCCAGTCGTTCCGTGTCGCGGAGCGTGTCGGGGTTCGTGGCGGCTGATGGTACGATGAACGTGGTCGTGCTCTACTTCGTGATGAGTGCGGCGATCTTTTCGTCGTTCGCGTTCCTCGGCGCGCCGGGGTGGGCGTACTCGCGTGGCGCGGCAGCATTCTACATTCTTGCTTTTGGCATCGTGGGCATGGTGCCGCTGTATTTCCTGGGACCGCGTGCCCGGCGGGTGGGCCAGCGTTTTGGCT
>DATGCC010000866.1:0-8242 GCA_035312345.1 Rhodothermales bacterium | reverse complement strand
CGCCAGCACGGTAGTAGGGAAGCCGTAAAAAGCCAGTGCCTCGACAGTGGCCGCCCCTGTCTCGCTACCAAGCTCGAAGCCGATGCCGCCGTCGAGTCCGCTGCCGTCGATCTCAACGGGCGTACCCTCTGCCGAGGGGCCTTTGATGGTGATCGAGCCCGGCACGGCTTCGAGCGACTCGCCTTCGAGCGCGATGCGATGCACAGCGTTGTCTTCGGGAATATCGAAGAGGATTTCCATCTCGGTGTCGGATTTGGCTGCCGCAACCTGCATGGCGGCGCGGAGCGTGCATTCGGTCTCCGGCTCCCCATCGCGCATGATACTCCCGCCCGTCGAACAACCATCTTCCTCAGGATCAATTCCGTCATCCAGCGGATCGTCGCCGGTCGAGTTGACCACAAGGGGCGCAGGGGCGACAATAATCCGTCCGCAGCCATCGCTGTCTGCCTGAAGATCCAGCGGTCCGTTCTTGCCCCCGACAGTACACCCGTCGATGGTCTCCTGAAATGCACTACGTCCGCCATTGTCGCTCACGGCTTGTGCCGAGAGACTCTCCACCGACAGCGTCGACTCTTCGATCTCATGCACGGCCTCGTAGATGTAGAGCAGGCTGTCCGTCTCGCCCGGCTCCAACTGCTCGATCATCGCCCGCTCGGCCCGCACAAACACCAGCGCAGGCTCCGGCTCGCCCGGCACCGTGATGCCCGCCTCGCCGCCGGTGACCCCGATCTCCTCCAGATCCAACTCGCCCGTGTTCTCCACACGGATGCGCACAAGCACCGAGTCGCCCACCTGCACGGTGGTGGCTTCGTCATCCTGGCGTTTGCTGGCCGTTTCGGTGAAGCGTGAGAGGGCGAGTTCGTAGCGCATCGCCGGCCCTTCCACTTCTACGTCTTCGCTGACGCTATCGTCGTCGCCATCGTCATCGCGCACGGTGAGGGTGACTTCGTACTCGCCCGCCTCGTGGTAGGTGAAGCTCGCCTGCTCGCCACCGCCGCCCGTTCCGTCACCGCCGAAGTCCCAGTCGTAGCTGACGACCTCGCCGTCCTCGTCTGTGGAGCAGGAGGCGTCGAAGGTGATCGTGAGCAGGTCGTCGGCCTCATCGTAGTTGAAGCAAGCCGTCGGTGGCTCGTTCGGCAGCGGGGTGTAGTAGGCGTTCAAGTCGCCCGTCGGAGGACTCAGCGTCTTAAAATCACACGACTTCTCTCCGTTTGGATCGGGGCCTGAACTTGCAGACCATCTGGTAAGAAACGTGATGCGCTCCCCAGGGATGTCCTCTGCCAAGCCGGTCCAATCGGAAGGATCGCTCGCGTAGTAGGGGCTGAGTTGGTAGCTATAATCGCCGTCGTTGCCGTTGCCTACCGGGTCGGTGTGGATACCGACGAGTTGGGAACCGCAATTGAGCCAGATGCCGCTTCGGGTTTGACGATCAACTTGTTGAAAGGAAATAGGCACACTTTCCTGCTGCTGGGCGTGGGAGCGCTGAGGCAGTAGCATGAGGAGGAAGAGGCAGATCGCCAGACAGGTCGAGGAAAAGCAGAGACAACGCATATCGAGGGTTCCGTTTTGGACGAAAGAGAGCGTAATCCGTATGTGGACCGCCCTGATGTCCACAAAACCGTAATTGCTAAGATGATTGGCTCATGGCCTGACTTTTTAGCGAAAACGTGGTATATACATAAGCCTTGCTTTCTGAACCATTTGTTGTCTATTTTCTTGCAGGAAGTAAGCATCCGTTATCATAAGCGGTTTCCCCTCTTCCGTATGCCCTCTTTCTCTGCTGGTGACGTGACGGTGCTACTGGAGCAAGCCCGCTCCGGTGATGACGCTGCACTGGATGCGCTCTTGCCGCTCCTCTATGACGAATTACACCGTCTTGCGCATGCCCAGCGCCACCGGCTGCGGCCGCACGAAACCCTCAACACCACTGCCCTCGTCCACGAAGCCTATCTCAAGCTGGCTGGCAAAGACAAACTGACCTGGGAGAACCGCATCCACTTCTTCCGTGTTGCCGCCCGCGCCATGCGTGACATCGTGGTGGACTATGCCCGCCGCCAGCAAGCCGCCAAACGCGGCGGCGAAAAACCAGACCTCTCGCTCGACAACCTTCCCCCGCTGCCCGCTGTGCAGGCCGACGAGGTGTTAGGTCTGCACGAAGCCCTCGAACGGCTGGAAACCTTCGACGAACGCCAAGCCCGCATCGTTGAGCTCCGGTATTTCGTGGGGCTAACCATCGAAGAGACCGCCGAGGTGCTGGACATCTCCCCCGCCACCGTCAAGCGAGACTGGACGACCGCCCGGGCCTGGCTTTTTAAAGCCATACGCGACGCGTCATGAGCCATCTGGTGGCAGGTTTACGGTTATGAAGAAAGCCCACCCTAGACACATTCTACCTGACTAATGACTTCGTCTGCCTGGACGCATATCAAGGATTTGCTCAACGAGGCGCTGGCGCTGGCACCGGAGGCACGTTCCGCCTTTCTGGACAGTGCCTGTGCCGACGCAACCTTGCGGCAAGAGGTGGCAGCCCTGCTGGACGCCCATGAACAAGCCGAAGCTGCCCATGCTCTGGAGAGCCCCTTCGATTCCCAAGACGACCTTTCGCCCATAGACACCAGCGAACAGGCCACGGAAAACCAGCGCGTGGGGCCGTACCGCCTCGGGCGCCTGCTGGGGCGCGGCGGCATGGGCAACGTCTATCTCGCCGAACGGGCCGACGGACAGTTCCAGCAGACCGTCGCGCTCAAACTCATCCGGCGCGGCCTCGACACCGACGACATTCTCTCGCGCTTCGCCTTCGAGCGGCAGATTCTCTCAGGATTGGAGCACCCGAACATCGCCCGGCTTTATGACGGCGGCATAACCGAAAACGGCCGCCCGTATTTCGCGATGGAGTACGTTGAGGGCGAGCCGATCACTGCCTACTGTGACCATGCCCGGCTCACCACGCCGCAGCGGCTCGCGCTCTTCCGCACGGTCTGCCGGGCCGTGCAGCACGCCCACCAGAACCTCGTCGTCCATCGCGATCTCAAGCCGTCGAATATCCTGGTGACCGAAGATGCCGAGGTAAAGCTGCTCGACTTTGGGATTGCCAAGCTGCTATCGGAAGAAGGGGCTACCAGGGACCTGGCGATGCCACGCACCCGCACCGGGATGCAGGTGCTGACACCAGAATACGCTGCTCCAGAACAGGTGCGTGGTGAGACCATCACAACCGCCACCGATGTCTACCAACTCGGTGTACTGCTCTACGAACTCCTCACGGGCCATCGCCCTTACCGCATCCCGAGCCGCGTGCAGCATGAAATCGCCCGCGTGATTCTGGAAGAAGAACCAGAGCGCCCCTCAACGGCTGTACGACGCACCACTGCCGCGCAGACCTCCGAAACCAGAGCCGTGACGCCGGAAACGGTGAGCCAGGCCCGCTCGACCGACCCCGGACGGCTGCAACGCCGGTTGGTAGGCGACCTCGACACCATCGTGCTAACAGCGCTCAAAAAGGAACCGTCGCGCCGCTATGCGTCGGTGGAGCAACTGGCCGAAGATGTGCGGCGGCACCTGCACAACCTTCCGGTTACAGCCCGCCCCGATACGTTTGGCTACCGCGCCTCGCGCTTTGTGCGCCGCAACCGGGTAAGCGTGGCAGCGACAGGTGCTGTCACGTTGGCCCTCATCATCGGCCTGGGCACGGCCCTATGGCAAAGCCAGATAGCCACCGAAGAACGGGACCGCGCCGAAGTTGCCCTGGCACAGGCCGAGGGCACGCTGGACTACCTCGGCACCACCATCCTGGCAGGAGGCCCTTACGAAGGCGACCCGGAAACGCCCATCGGCACCGTACTCGACAGCGCTGCCGCCTATGTCGATGAAGATCTCGCCGAAACGCCCGTTGTAGCTGGGGCGGTCCACCAAACCCTTACGAAGGTGTACCTGGAGCGGGGCCTGCCCGACCGGGCAGCACACCATGCCCGTCGCGCCCGCGCCCTCGCTGCCGACGAGCACGACCCGGCCTATGCGAAGGCTACCGCCCAGCTTGCCACGGCTCTTTCGGATGCTGGAAAGTATGAAGAGGCCCTCCCCTTCCATGAGGAAGCCGTCCACCTGCTTCGCGAGGCTGAGGGGGAAGAAACCAATTATGCTACCGCGTTAAACGGATACGCCGCCACCCTCTCCGGCATCAGGCGCGAGGAGGAAGCTGAGCAGGCCTACCTCGAAGCCATTGCCATCCATCAGGCAACGGACGACCCGACGGCTGCGCTGCGTCCGCTCAACAACCTGGCCGTGCTGTACAGTGAACAAGGACGCTACGAGGATGCTGCTCAAAGCCTGCGCGAAGTGGTGGCTACGTTGCGGGCTGGCGGCACACGCTATCATCTGGCAACAGCACTTATCAACCTTGCGGGCTCCCTCAACTTCACGGGCGAGGTCGAAGAATCCCTGCAGTTGTACCGCGAAGGCGTGCAAATGCTACGGGACGAATTGGGCAACGAACACCCTGAAACGATCATGGCGCAGGTCTCGTTGGGCAATCACTATTTCGCAATGGATGACCTCGCAGCAGCCCAGCGCGAGGCGGCTATCGGGCTGGAAGCCGCCCTGAGCGCCCTCGGCCCCGATCACTTCATCACCGCCTACGCCCAGAATGTGGCTGGCCATGCCTATTGCAAGGGAGGCGATGCACCCACGGGCGAGCCGCTCTTGCGGGCCAGCCTGGAAACGCGACGCACTATGTTGCCCGAGGGCCACTGGCTCCTCGCCAACGGAGAAAGCCTGCTGGGAGGTTGCCTTGCTCAACTGGGCCGCAATCAGGAGGCTGAAGTCCTGCTTGAGCAGAGCTTCGTAGCTCTACTCAGCGACCGCGGACCAGAGCATCAGAAAACCATAGAAGCCCGTGACCGACTCCTCGCTTTCTATGAGACCACTGGACAGACTGAGCAAGCCGCTGCCCTCAAGGCACCCTCATAGCAGTGTTCCCATGCAAAGTGGTCCTTACTCCGACTCGCTGGTGGGGAGTAGAGGATCAGGCGGGTTCTCAGCAGGCAGAAGCAGGTCGGTGTCTGGTTCATCGACAGGCGGTATATCATCTACGCTGCCATATTCTTCGATGAACATTTCCCAGACGGACAGAAACAGTGCAGCGATGATGGGGCCGATGACAAAACCGGAGATGCCGAAGACGGCGAGGCCACCGAGCGTCGTCAGCAAAATCAGATAATCCGCCATTTTCGTATCGCGCCCGACGAGCACGGGGCGCAGCACATTGTCCACCATGCCGATGATGAGCGCGCCGACGACGATAAGAATGATGCCCTTCACCACCGATCCGGTCACCATCAGAATAATTGCAGCGGGCAGCCAGATGATCGCCGAGCCAACAGCGGGCAGCAGCGAGAGCACCGCCATAATGACGCCCCAGAACACGGCTGCGTTGATCCCCAAAATCCAGAAGATCAATCCGCCGAGCGTCCCTTGTACGATGGCGACAACAAACGTGCCTTTGATGGTGGCCCGCGAGACTTCGGCGAAGCGCGAGAACAGCAGGCGCTCGCGGGTGTCGCCGAGAGGCAGGGCACGGACGAGTGCGTTCAGAAGCCGGTCTCCATCACGCAGAAAGAAGAAAAGCAGATACAGCATCAGGAAAAACATCACCGTAAACCGCAGCGCGTTCTGCCCGATAACCAGCGCCTGCGAGGCGAGGTAGCTACTGACCGTCACCGCCGCATCCGAAAGCCCCTGCCGGATCTTCTCAATATCGACGCCCACACGGTCCAGCAAATCAGTAACGAGCGGAAGTTGGCTGCGAAAAGCATCCAGTGGCTCTTGCAAGTCGATCTCACCGGAGGAGATACGCTGGTACAGGCCAGTTGCCTCGTTCGCCACTGCCAGCCCGATCAGAAACAGCGGCAGGATGACGATGACTAGAATCAGCAGCAAGGTCAGCACCGACGCCAGCGTCTCGCGCCCGCCGAACCGGTCCAGCACGCGCTGGTGGACGGGCCGGAAAAGCACGGCTAACACGGCTGCCCAGAAAATAGGCTGGACGAAATCGAGGATCAGGACCAGAAAAGCAAACGTGACCGCCAGCAGAATCGTGATGAAAAACGCATTCTGAATCGTTTTTGTACGCATGAAGGAGGCGAGATCGGATGAGCAGGATGGTAGCGGCAGATTACCGTTCAGTCACCGAACGTGCAACTCTGCTCTTTTCGGAATGTGGAGCGCGGAAGACGAAGGGCGATTTGGTTTAATTCGTTAGCATACCTCTCGCTCCCCGCCCCTCGCACTCCGAACAGGCTATTTCATCAGTAGCATCCGATGCACGCGCACCTGCTCCCCGACGCGCAGGCGCGACAGGTACACACCGCTGGCTACTGGCACCCCGGTCCGGTCGGTACCGCCCCACGTTATCTGATGCGCCCCGGCTTCTTGCACGCCGTCTACCAATACCTGCACGAGTCGCCCCGTCACATCGAAGACCTCCAGCCGCACAGGTTGGCTTTTCGAGGGCACCGTGTATGTGATGCTGGTGCTGGGATTGAACGGATTCGGGTAGTTACCGAGCGCCAGGTTTTGTGAAACCAACTCGGCGCTGGTGGCCTCTGCAAAGGATGCAGTGCCAATGATGAGGCGCAGACGGTGTGTGGCTTCTTCCGGCACAACGGTTACCGAAGGTTGGCGGTGCAAGTCATACACCACCGACCGTTCCAGATCGACCAGGTAGACCCTGCGACCAGAGAACGCTGCCAGCCCATCGGCGCGAAGCGTGATGGGCGCATGAGCCGGAGCCGCAAGCGCTACCTCGAAGGTCTGCCCCTCGCCCTGCCAGGGACGCATCTCCGTCGCCAACGCCGGGCCGCGTGTAGCACGGGTCAGTCGCAAGCTGGCGGCCTCAAAGTAACCGGGAGGGGCAAACTGGTCGTAGCCGTCGAAACCGGGCGAGGCGTCGGGTGCAAAACCAACTTCAATGGTGGATGCGATGTGCTCTTCGCGGTGGGCCGTAAGCGTAAGCATGGAACGCTGCCGGAGATCAGGCAGGCGTGTTTGTGCCACCGAAGCCGGGATGGTGAGCGCCTCCAATCCCGTTGCATTCATAAAATAGAACGCCTCGCCTTGATATGCCGGCGTAAAAGTGTCTGTTTGCGAGAAGTGCCCGTCCCACCGCCAGATATGCTGCGAGATGCCATTAGCAGCCTGCATGGCAGCCCAGTCAATGGACGAGCCAAACGGATTGGCGATGATGTTCCACCCGCCTTCAAGCGGAATGGAGTAGCTCTCCCCGACGACAGCGTCGGCTTTATGAATGGCTGACTCGACGGGCTGATCGCTCTGCACCCAGAAACCACGTCCAGACTGAAAACGAAACGCATCGGTACCATCATGCTCTACCAGCCGCTGTCCTGTTTCGTGATAACCCGTCCAGGAGGTGGCAACAGGCGATATGGCAGATGCCAGCGGCATTGCGTCCGCACCTGCCACCAGCCGGAAGTTCTGTGCGATTTCTGCGCCTCCCACAGCCTGGAGGTCGGCTGTCGCCCGGCGCTGGCTGTTGCCGGACACGGCAGCGTCTACGACGAGGGTGTACGACGTACTTGTTGGCCCTTGCGGATCAGCATCGAAAATGGTGACGCCCACCAGATAGGTGCCTGCTGCCAGACTCGGATCGTTGATACGCTCAGCGGTCGTGCCCGAGTTAAAAGAACTGTTTATATACTGCGTAGCCTGCGCATTCAGAAGGAACAGATCGCAATCTGAAGAAAGACCGCTCAGCCGGATGTCTACGCCCGGTTCCGTCAGCGTAATCCGGTATACATCCTCCAGGTCTTCCACGTCGTTGACGCCCAGGGGGGTCAGATCAACCACGATGTCGCCGACATCGCTCACCTCTACATTGCCGCGCACCGTGATGGGCGGCGTACCTCGCAACACCTGCGCCTGTGCCAGGGTGTTGTTCGGCTCCTGCTCGTCGAGGGTAGTCGGCTGAGGTATCCCTCCACCGCCATCGTCATCATCACCGCCGCCGGAGGCGAGCAGCACCGCCACGGCACCGGCCAGCACTACGCCGCCACCGATCAGCAGCCACTTGCTCACACCGCCGCCCTCCTTTGCCGCTACGCCTGGTTCCTCTGGTTCGCGGCGCGGGGCCTGTCTGATTTCACGCTTCACCTCACTGACCAGATCGATAAATGGCGGTGGGTCCTGGTCTCGATCCGGTTCGTAGTCGGGGGCCACACGCAGCAGGTCG
>DATGCC010000865.1:0-4368 GCA_035312345.1 Rhodothermales bacterium | reverse complement strand
CGAAACGGTCAGGTGCCCGAATCGGAGCGGTGTGGGTTGTGCGGCGAGTCCCTGCATGAGTCCCGCCCCTACCCCTAACAGGCAGATGATGCACAGCACATTATTGGGGGCAGCCTGCATCGATTTGCGCAACGAGCAGCGCCGTCGCTTTGTGGATCGATCTCTATAGTATATAGACACTTTGAGTAAAAAAATGTAACCTGCATACACAATGTTACAAAGCGGATTGCTGAAAACAGGGGGCATGCCACAGGGTTGGCTGCCTGGCTTGGTGCGGGTGCCATGCCCTCAGCCAGAATGTCGCGACCGGTGGGGTGGCATCCTGGGCCTCCGCCGGACGAGTAAAAAAAGCAGGGTGAGCAGGAAGCCGCAGTGTGCTAGAGAACGGTGTGAAAACGCATTGAGTGGCTTATTCAGGCAGAATTTACATATGTGCGGGCGATTCTTTTGGGGCGAAGGGCAGAAACGAAAGCAGCGTTCTCCGGTACTAGAACGACTGGACAAGTTGCAAAAAAGCGAGTCGGCTAGACGGAGTTTTTAATGGACGAGCGGATCGTTATTCGCGGCGCACGCGAGCACAACCTCAAGAACATAGACCTCGATATTCCCCGCGAACAGCTTGTCGTCATTACGGGCCTTTCCGGCTCTGGCAAATCGTCGCTCGCGTTCGACACGATCTACGCCGAAGGGCAGCGGCGCTACATGGAATCGCTCAGCGCCTACGCCCGGCAGTTCCTCGGCATGATGGAGCGACCCGACCTCGACTTCATCGACGGCCTCAGCCCTGTCATCGCCATCGAGCAAAAAACCGTCAGCCGCAACCCGCGCTCGACGGTTGGCACCGTCACCGAGATTTACGACTTCCTGCGGCTCCTCTTCGCCCGCGCCGCCACGCCGTATTCGTACCTCTCGGGCCAGCCGATGCGCAAGCAGAGCGACGACGAGATCATCGACGGAATCCTGGATATCGAGGAAGGGACGAAGCTGCTGCTGCTCGCGCCTGTGGTGAAAGGCCGCAAGGGGCACTACCGCGAACTCTTCGACCAGATCGCCCGGCAGGGCTTCGAGCGCGTCCGCGTGGATGGCGAGGTGCGCGAGATCAAGAAGGGAATGAAGCTGGACCGCTACAAGACGCACGACATCGAAGTGGTGGTGGACCGGCTCGTCATCAAGCCCGACATCCGCCCGCGCGTGAGCCAGAGCGTGGAGACGGCGCTTGGCATGGGCAACGGCACGCTCATCGCCTCGGTGGTGAACGGCGACGACCACGTCTTCAGCCGTCACCTGTACAGCCCGGAAGATGGCATTTCGTACGATGAGCCGTCACCCAACACGTTTTCGTTTAACTCGCCCTACGGTGCATGCCCCGTCTGCAACGGCCTCGGCACCCGCCGCGAGATTGACCCGGAACTGGTCATCCCGAACCCGGAGAAATCGATCAACGAAGGGGGCCTCGAACCGCTCGGCACGCCGCGCGACATCTGGATTTTCAGCCAGCTCAAGGCCGTCGCCGCCCGCTACGGCTTCAGCTTCGACACGCCGCTGAAAGACCTGACCGAAGAGCAGCGCCAGGTATTGTTGGAAGGGGCGGGGGAGGAGCAGTTCGACATCGTCTACCGCTACAAGCAGCGCGAGGTGACGTACAAGCACCGCTATGGCGGTGTGTACCAGCACATCGAGCACACGTACGAAAACACCAACTCGTCGAAGCAGCGGCGGTGGGCGGAGGCGTTCATGCGTCCGCTGCCGTGCAAGGCGTGCGGCGGCGGGCGGCTCAAGCCGGAGAGCCTGTCGTACAAGATCAACGACAAGAACATCGCCGATCTGGTGCAGATGGACCTCGTCTCGCTACGGCGGTTTTTCGAGACCGTGGATTTCAGTGAGCGGACGTGGCTCATCGCCAAGCCCATCGTCAAGGAGATTGCCGAGCGGTTGCAGTTCATGATTGATGTCGGTGTCGGCTACCTCAACCTGGATCGCACGGCGCGGACGCTCTCGGGCGGCGAGAGCCAGCGCATCCGCCTTGCCACGCAGATCGGCACCCAGCTTACCGGCGTCCTCTACGTGCTGGACGAACCCAGCATCGGCCTGCACCCCCGCGACAATGCGCAACTCATCGAATCACTCCGGCACCTGCGCGACCTGGGCAACTCGGTGCTCGTCGTGGAGCACGACCGCGAGATGATTGAAGCAGCCGATTTCGTGGTGGACCTGGGGCCGGGCGCGGGCGAGCACGGCGGGCATGTCATCGGCGCGTCGGGGCCGACGAAGCTGCCGTTGCGGGTGAATGGGTTTGCCAGCCTGACAGCGGCGTATCTTTTCGGCGAGCGGCACATCAAGGTGCCCAAAGAGCGCCGCGAAGGAAACGGCAAAACGCTGACACTCGAAGGAGCGCGTGGGCACAACCTGAAAGAAGACTCGCTCACGTTGCCGCTCGGGACGTTCATCTGCGTGACGGGCGTTTCGGGATCGGGCAAGAGTAGCCTTATCAACCAGACGCTCTATCCGATCCTCGCCCGGCATTTCCACAACGCCAACACCGTCGCGCTGCCCTACACCGACATTGACGGGCTGGACAACGTGGATAAGGTCATCGACATTGACCAGAGCCCCATCGGGCGGACGCCACGCTCCAACCCGGCGACGTACACCGGCCTTTTCACGCACATCCGCGATCTCTTTGCGCAACTGCCCGAGTCAAAGATCCGGGGCTACAAAAAGGGGCGTTTCTCCTTCAACGTGAAAGGAGGACGGTGCGAGGCGTGCAAGGGCGCAGGGATCGTCAAGCTGGAGATGAACTTCCTGCCGGACGTGTACGTGGAGTGCGAGACGTGCAAAGGCAAGCGCTACAATGCCGAGACGCTGGAGGTGAAATACAAAGGCAAAAACATCGCCGAGGTGCTGGAGATGACCGTCGAAGAGGCGCTGGATTTCTTCGAGCACGTCCCGCGCATCGAGCGCAAGTTGCGGACGTTGTTCTCCGTGGGTCTCGGCTACATCCGCCTCGGGCAGCAATCGACAACCATCTCCGGCGGTGAGGCACAACGCGTCAAGCTCTCCAAAGAACTCTCGCGCCCCGGCACGGGCGACACGCTCTACATTTTAGATGAACCGACGACGGGTCTTCACTTCGAGGACATCCGCCACCTGCTGGGCGTGCTCAAGGCGCTTGTCAAGAAAGGTAACACCGTCCTCGTCATCGAGCATAACATGGATGTGATCAAAGTCGCCGATCACGTCATTGACCTTGGCCCCGACGGCGGCGATGCAGGCGGTCACATCCTGTTCGCTGGCACGCCCGAGGAATTAGCCGAACAGGATACCTACACGGCAACATACCTCAAAGAAGAACTCGAGCGCTCCGCCGCCCTGCTCGAAGACGAGGATGACGAAGACCTGGACCTCGACGCAATGGCAGGCGACGATGATGCCGAGGAAGAAGTATTCGAGGATGAGGAAATGGAAGAGGAAGGCGAGGCGGTAGGATGAAGCTGCATGCCGCGTACATCGGCTCAGTTTTCCGTCGCTGCCTGCTGGTAGATCCTCGCCTGTTCGGACCGCCCTTGCCGCTCGTAATGGGCAGCGAGATGACGCCGCGCCTGCTGTGTTGCCTCCTGTTCGCCCTGGCTTGCCTGTAGCGTCTCATAGCCAGTGAGGAGGAGGGGCTCGGCCTCGTCATAGCGGCCCAGGGCAGACAGGCAGGCCCCGAGGAGGCTCTGCACCGTAGCGTGGTCCGCATTTCCTGGCAGCACTCCCTGCTCCCGCATCGCAAAGGCTTCGCGCAGCAGAGGCTCGGCGTCTTCAGGGTGCTCCTGCAACAGGGTAACCTCGCCAAGCCCGGCCAGGGAGGTAGCGATATCTGGATGTCCTTTGTTCAGTAGCTTTCTCTGCATCGTCAGCGCTTCGCTGTAGAGCGATTCGGCGGCGGTATAGTCGCCTTGCTTGATCAGGGTAGCAGCCAGACGGTTCCGGGTAGTGGCCACGCGTGGATGCTCGCCTAGCAGCTTTTTCCGCATCGCCAGTGCTTCTCGGTAGTGCGCTTCCGCTGCGTCGTAGTCGCCTTTCTCATGCAACAGCGCGGCCAGACCGCTCAGGCTTGAGGCCACGCTTGGATGTTCCTCACCCAGCAGCTTGCGTTTCATCGCCAGAGTCTCCCAGAACAGAGGTTCAGCCGTGTCGTAGTCGCCTTGCTCGCGCAGCAGCACAGCCAGGTTGTTCAGGGTGGTCGCTACATCCGGGTGTTCCGGGCCTAGCAGCTTTCTCTGTATCGCCAGGGTCTCCCGGTAGAGGGGTTCGGCATCGGTGTAGTCGCGCTTCCGGCGCAACAGCAGGCCGAGGTTGCCCAGGGTGGTAGCCAGGCTCGGGTGT
>DATGCC010000864.1:0-4972 GCA_035312345.1 Rhodothermales bacterium | reverse complement strand
GGGGTTGGCGTCGGCTCAACTACAGGCTCGGTGCTGCTACAGGCAGCCACAAACAACAACGCCACCGCTATCAACACAGGGGCGGACAAGAAAGGAAATCGCATCTGCTTCGTGCTGGTTGATTGCTTAGTATCCATCGGCTCCCTGCAACCCCTTGACGATCGCCACCGACGCGCTGGCCCCGATCCGCGTAGCGCCGTGTGCCACCATCTTTTCCGCGTCTTCGAGCGACCGGACGCCACCCGAGGCTTTGACGCCCATTTTGTCGCCTACTACCCGGCGCATGAGCACTACATCCGAGGCGGTGGCACCGGCTTTGGAGAAACCTGTAGAGGTCTTGACAAAATCGGCCCCTGCGTTCTGCGACAGCACGCAGGCAATAACCTTTTCCTCATCCGTCAGCAACGCCGTTTCCAAAATGACCTTGACGAGCGCCCGCTCGGTTCCTGCCCCACCCCGGCGCGACGCACGAGCGGCTTCGACCACCGCGCGAATGTCTTTCTCAACGCGCTCGTAGCGCCCGCTCTTGTGCAAACCGATGTTGAGCACCATGTCTACTTCGGTGGCTCCGGCCCGTACAGCGCGTTCGGCTTCTCCGGCTTTGGTGGCCGTGTCGTTGGCCCCTAGCGGAAAGCCTATGACCGTGCAGACGGCAATGGGCGTACCCGCCAACAGTTCGGCGGCCAGCGGCACGTAGCAAGGGTTGACACACACTGAAGCAAAACAATAGCGCTTCGCTTCGTCGCAAAGGACACGGATGTCGGCTTCGGTCGTCTCCGGCTTCAGCGCAGTGTGGTCGATGATGCGAGCCATCGGAGGCGCGAGGTCACAGGCAGAGAACCCGGTGGCGGGCGGCTGCCCTACACGCATACCAATGCGGCAAGCCCCGGCATCCACCATGCATTGCAAAGCGTTTTGCAGGTATTCGTCCCTGCTCGTCGCCATGCGGCCGCCCTGCCCGAAGCGAGCCGAGATGCGTTCGATGATTTGTTCAGTCTGGGTGTTGTCCATGTCGGCAAAATACAAACCTGGAAAGAATGTTATAAGGGTCGGCGTGGAGAATGATCGCACATCGTATGTAGAAAGCAGGAAAAATCTACAAACGAAAAACCCGGAGCGCCTGAAAAGACACTCCGGGTTTTGAACGGGGAAGCCGCAATCAATCGTTACCGATCCAGCATATCGTCAAGGTTATAACGCTTGCGCTTTTCCCAAAGCGTTTTCTTGGAGATGCCGAGTCGATCTGAAATTTCGGCATAGCTCGCATCCATCGTCTGGAGCGTTTGCAGGATGTAGGCTTTCTCCAGATCCTCCAGCGACTCGCCCAGCTCGAAGCGGAACTTGCCATCGTCAATCACGGGAGCCTGTATCTCCTGGACAGACGAAATGGCGAGGTTGTGCGCGTCGATGCGGTTGCTCTGCGTGAAGATCATGGCGCGTTCGAGCACGTTGCGCAGTTCGCGTACGTTGCCGGGCCAGTCGTGCTCCAGCAGTTTCCGCTCAGCGCCCGGCGCAAATCCTTCGATGCTGCGATTCAACTCGCGGTTGAACTCGTTCACGATGGCTGCTGCGATGTTCACCACATCCTCGCCCATTTCGCGGAGCGCAGGCATGTAGATGTTGACCACGTTGATGCGGAAGTAGAGGTCTTTCCGAAACTCCTTCGCCGCCACGCGCTCTTGCAGGTTGGCGTTGGTAGCGCAGAGGATGCGCGTCGTCACCCGCATGTCTTCTACCCCACCCAGCCGACGGAACGTGCGGCTCTCCAAAAAGGACAGCAGCTTGGCCTGCAGCGACGGGCTCATCGAGTCGATCTCGTCGAGGAAGACGGTGCCGCCGTCAGCGACTTCGAGGAGGCCGGGCTTGGCGTCGCGGGCGTCGGTAAAAGCGCCCTGCTCATAGCCGAAGAGTTCCGCTTCGAGCAGGTTGTCTGGCAAGGCCGCGCAGTTGATCTCCATGAAGCGGCCTGCGTTGTAGGACGAATTGTAGTGGACGGTTTTGGCAACGAGGTTCTTGCCTGTGCCCGTCTCACCACTGATGAGGACAATGGTGTTCGGTACGTTCTGGAGCGTCCGAATGGTCTCGCGGACCCGCTCAATCGCATCGCTCTTGCCGAGGATTTTATCGATGGAGTGGGTAGCCCGCTTGGTGTTTTTGATCTCCGTCAGTTCCTTCTTCGCGTCGTAGAGGTCAAGCGCCTTGTCGAGCAGCGCCCGCATCTCTTCGAGGTTGACCGGCTTCTGGAGATAGTGAAACGCCCCCAGGCGCATGGCCTCCACCGCCGTCTGTACCGACGAATGGGCCGTCATGATGATCACCGGGATGCTGAGGTTGCGCTTCTTCAGCGACTCCAGCATCTCGATGCCGTTCATGCCCGGCATCATCAAGTCAGCGAGGATGACATCCGGGACCTGGCCGCTGTCGATGTGTTCGAGCAGCGCCGCCGGGTTCGTAAACGCCCGCGAGTCGAATCCATCGCGGCGAAGCACGGTTACGAACAACTCACCGATCTTGGGCTCGTCATCGACGATACATATCTGTTTCTTCACAGCTTTCTTGTGCGCGGCTGGTGGGGGGGTAGGTTTAAAACTGCGCGGTGCGGCAAAATAGGTCATATCCGGTAAAAATTTCCTCCCTTGTTTAAATCGCCCGATGGCGGGTTGTTCTTCATGTTACGCAGGTTTCAAGACGGAGAGACCGCCGGATACCACTTCGATTTCGATAGTAGGGGCCTGCTGGGCCAGGATTTCGCCATCGGCATGCACCGGCAACCCGGTGGCGGAGCTAATGATAAGGCCGTTTATCTGGTTCATATGCACTTCCTGTGCCGTTTCATGGGTTCCTTGTATCACATGTGGCATCATTTGCAAAATGCGCGACTTCGAGACGTCCTGCACCAAGCACACATCCAGCAACCCATCGGTGATGGATGCCTGTGGTGTGAGCCGGAACATGCCGCCCGAGCTGATGCCGTTGCCGACGGTGACCAACAGCAATGGCCCCTCGTACAGCAGCGTCATCTCCTGGTCGGACGCTGAACGCCCGACGATGCGCACCTGTGGGCTTTGCCAGCGGCGCAACGTGCGCAACACCGCAACAAGATATCCCGTGATACCGGGCAACCCTTTGAAAGCGCTTGCTTCGATAGCAGCCTGGGCGTCGAACCCGGCTCCCACAGCGTTGACGAACGGCTGCTCGTGCAGCTGTCCGCCCTCGTACCAGCGCACCCGTCCGTAATCGACGGCCTGCGGCCTGGCGATTTTGAGCGCTTGTACTGCTTCGTCCAGCCGTCGTGGCATGCCGAGCATCTTCACGAAGTCGTTGCCCGTACCTAACGGCAGGACGCCCAACGATACCGGGCATCCGCTTTCTATCAGGCCGCGACTGACTTCGTGCACGGTGCCATCGCCCCCGACGGCCACGACCACGTCGGCTTGCGTCGCCGCCTGGCGGGCAAGCACTACAGCGTGGCCGGGATGCGTCGTCTGCCAGATCTCGTCTGTCAATCCTACCGACCGGAGCGCAGCCCTCACCTGGGGACAGCGTTTGCCGGTTCGACCGTGGTCGGCGGCAGGATTCAGAATAGCGATATAGCGCATCGGGCAGCGATCTGGTGAGTGGAAGCGTCGGGGGCACAAGGTACGCCTGTGCTGGATTCATGCAAAACACAAGCGGCAAGATCGTATCTTGCCGACCCTGCCTGCCATTTGCATGAATGACGGACTCCCAATTCATTTGATCGTTGCTGTCGCGCATGAGCACGCTATTTCGAGATAGTGCAATTCGGCCTTTTGGCCCCCCTGCTTTCCCTGTCTTTTATCGCTTCTTGCCCTATGTTTCTTAAGCGTTTCTCTTTTTTTTCTTTCGTGCTCCTGTTGCTTTCGGTGACTGCCTGTATCCCCCGGCAAGAGACGTCGATGGCCCCAAATCTTGCCACAGATGACCTCGGACGCACTATTGTGCTTCCCGATACCATCCACCGTGTAGTGACGCTCGCTCCCAATCTCACCGAGTTGGTCTTTACTGCAGGCGCAGGCTCCCGTCTCGTAGGCGTCACCACGGCAGACGACTTCCCGCCCGCTGTTGAACGCTTGCCCAAGATCAGCGCCCTTCCGCTCGACTTCGAGGCGCTAGCGGCACTCAACCCGGATCTGGTGCTGGCCACCGATCAGGTCAACAGCCCCGACATGGCTGATACCTTTGCCGCGCTAAATATTCCGATTTACTTCTTTTCCTACAACGATGTGGAGGGCCTGCTGCGGAGTCTACACACCACAGGTGACCTGCTGGACACACCCACCCGCGCCGCTGCCGCCGCCGACTCGCTCCAGGACGCGCTGGATGCCCTTGGCGAACGCACCGCAGAGATGGACAAGCCCCTCACCCTCTTTCTCATTGGCGATGACACGCTCTATTCGTTCGGCGACGAAAGCTACATCCACGACCTGATTGCCATCGCAGGAGGCCGTAGCGCGACGGAAGATATTGGCACTAACGCCCCCATCCTCAGCGATGAATATGTACTGACGACAAAGCCCGAGGTTATCTTCGGGGCCTTCGGTGAGAATTATGACCCCGCACATCTATTGGAACAGCATCCAACCTGGGACATCGTGCCTGCCGTCGCCAATGGGCGCGTCTACAGCCTCGACCCGTCGCTGATCCTACGGCCCGGCCCGCGCCTTGTGGAAGGCACCCGGCAGATGGCGATGAGACTCCATCCAGCGCTGTTTTCCTCCGCAGACACCACCGCCACCCGATGAGCAAAGTCTGGCTCCCAACCCTCGGCCTCATGGTACTCCTGCTCGCCTCGCTGGGCACAGCATTGGCTTTCGGTAGCGAATCGGTGACCGGGGCTGATGTGTTGGAGGTGTTGGCCTCTCACCTCGTGCCGGGGCTAGACACGGCACCCGATCCTATTGCCGAACGGATCATCTGGCAGTTACGGATGCCACGTGTGCTACTCGCCCTG
>DATGCC010000863.1:0-4386 GCA_035312345.1 Rhodothermales bacterium | reverse complement strand
ATTCTCGTGCTCCACCTTTCCGCCGAGTGCCTGGAGTCGTTGGGTGAGTGGTTGGTTTTTCGGGAGGAGAAAGGCCCGAAGCGTCGTCACGTTTTCTTCCATGGCTCGCAGATACAACAGCACAAACAGCACGCTGCCTACGCCGCGCCGCTGGTACGGGTCAATCACGGTGATCGCAATTTCGGCTGTATCGGGTTCGTCGGGGATGCGGATGAAGCGGCCCACGCCGATGCCCGCCAGTTCGTCGTCGCCAGGGTGCAGGGCACCCCAGGCCACATGGTCGCGCTGGTCCAGATCGGTCAGGTAATCGAGTTGCTTATCTGACAGGTCACGAATGGGCGCGAAGAAGCGCAGGTACCGCGATTGCTCGGACAGATGAGCCCACCCTTGCTTGATATACGCGCGGTCAGCAGCAGTGATGGGACGAAGCAGGATGGTCGTGCCGTCGTCCAGCGTAATCGAAATGTCGGGCGTAGACGGCATCCAGGGAGCGAGGTTCGGTTACAGATCGTTGGCACGCCAGAGATACCAACTGGCAACAGAGCGGTAGGGTTGCCAGCGTATCCCATAATCTCGGAGTTCGGATGGCGAAGGCAGGTCGTCTAGCCCATAAGCAATCATAAACCCTTTTCGCACCCCCAGGTCGGCGACGGGCAGCACATCGGGGCGGCCCAGGTAAAAGATCAGCAGCATCTCTACCGTCCACTGCCCCACGCCCCAGACCTGTGTAAGGCGGTCGATGATGGCTGCGTTGTCCATGGTAGTCAACGCTTCAGAAGTCGGCACGATACCTTCTACCGTTTTCGCTGCCAGATCCTTGATAGCCCTGGTTTTTGCCCGCGATAAGCCTGCGCTGCGCAACGTTTCGTCAGGTGTTTCCAGGATTTGCTCGGGAGAGGGATGGTCGCTATCTGGAAAGAGTGCCAGCATCCGCCCGTGGATCGTCCCGGCGGCTTTCGTGGAGAGTTGCTGGTAGGTGATTGACCGCACCAGTTGGACAAACGGATTCCCTAAAGCCCGTGTCTCCAATCGCAAGGGCTTCACCTGGTCGATGAGGCGGGCCAGTTCGGGATCGGTCTGGGCAAGGGTAGCAGAGGCGGCGTCGAAGTCGTAGGGAAGAGACATGGATTTGGGTTGATGGTGGATAAGGGATAGAAGGTGATTTTGTCTATCTATCATCCATCATCAACGATCCACCAAGTAGTGATCGCGGAGAATGCCGACATGATGGTGTTCATGCCCGGCGATGATGTAGGCGAGCGCACGCACAGAGACGGCGAAATTGCTGGCTGTGCCCGTGCGCGTCATCATATCAGCACTCATGCCTTTGAAGAGGTAGAGAGTGTCTTGCCGAATGATGCGAAACTCATCCAGCAGGTCCGCTAATGTACGTTCAGCGAAGTTTGCTGCCTCAGTAAACGATTCTTGCTCAAAGCCGGGGATGGGCGTGGTGTCGTTGCGGCTGAAGCGCAGGGCGCGGTAGGCAAAAATGCGCTCGCTGTCGCCCATGTGGCCGACGACTTCTTTAATGCTCCACTTGTCGGGGGCATAACGATAGTTGGCTTGCTCCTCCGATAGATCGCTCAGCAAAGCCATCGTTTCCTGGATCTGCGTGGAGAGTATTTGAAGGATATCGCCATCGCGCACCTTGCTGACGTAGGTTTCGTAGTAGGGCGCGTATTCGGACGTTTCGGGACGGGCGGTGTAGCTGGCAGGCATAGAACCTCTGGTGTGTGCAAAACGTGTTAGCTCAAGATACTACGGATTCCTGAAAGGAGAAATATGTGTGCTGAGCTACGTTACCTTGTTTCGTTTTTCCATAACCTAATCTCGCTTTATGCACGACGCTCAAAACCCACAGGCCGACCAGATGGGCCATATCTCGATGGTGCGCACGCTGGCCGCCCAGGCCGAAGCCATCTGGCCGCAGGAAAGTCAGCTTTTCGACCGATATCATTTGCAGGGTGCCCTTCGCATTCTGGATCTCGGCTGTGGCACGGGGGAGGCAACGGCCCGCTTGGCAGCACGCTACCCAGAATCCCACTTGCTGGGATTGGATTTGCTAACGCATCACCTGGAAACGGCTCGCCAACGCAGCGCCGACTTCGGTGAGCGGGTAACTTTCCGAGAAGGCAATGCGCTCGCCATTGATGAGGCAGATAATACCTTCGATCTTGCTGTGTGTCGCCATATGTTGCAGGTGGTGCCGGATGCCGAAAAAGTCCTCGACGAAATGCTGCGTGTGACACGGCCCGGCGGCTGGATCCACCTGCTGGTGGAGGATTACGCGATGGTTCACCACTACCCTGGACGTGACGACTCAGATCACTTCTGGCTGGATGGTCCCATCGCTTTTGGGGCATCTGTTGGCACCGACATGCGCGTCGGGCGCAAGGTGGTGCCGTGGCTACTGGCTCGCAAGGTGCAGGATCTCGCTATCCATTACGTCGTGGTGGATACCGTCCGTGTGCCGCGAGCTACCATCATTGTGATGATGGACGCCTGGAAGGAAGGCTTTGCTGACGTCATCGCCGAACAATCATCGCTGCCGCTGGAAGCAGTGCTGGCCCACTTCGATGATATTCTGGCGTGTCTGCGCAATCCCGAAGGTTATTTCGCCTGGCAGGTGCCAGTTGTCAGCGGGCGTGTTCCTGGGTGAGCGTCACAGGTCTTCGTAGAACACAAGCGCAGCCCCATCCGGGGTGTAGAGGCCGAAGTCTTTCGATCCCCAGGGTTTTGGCTCCAGGTGGCCTCCTGCTGAGATGACACCCTGGGCTTTGTACTCTTCGTACAACGGCTCAATGTTTTGCACCCGAATGCGAATCAGCGGCATCGTCGGGTCTGCTTCTTCGGGGGACAGGCTTTGCAGGTGCAGGCACAGGCCACCCCGGCAAAGCCCCGCATAATCGATGGTGTCGCCGGGTTGCGTGGCGTCATCAAACGTTCGGGTAAACCCCAGCTTTTCTTCGTAGAAAGCCAGGGATGCTTTCATGTCTCGGACAGGTAGAACGGGATTGACTTCAAGGAATTGGGTTTTCATAGCAATGCTGCATTGGTTGGGTGAACACCATGCAAGCTACAGAGTGAGGGTGTCAACCCTGTGTCTGGGCTAATCCACCAGCGTCAGATCAATCTTCCGCGTCTCGGGGTTGGCTCCGGCGACGACCACATCCACACGGTCACCGGGGCGGTAGGATTTGCCGGTGTAGTCGCCCACGAGGCTGTAGGTGCGTTCGTCGTAGACGTAGTAATCGTCGTCCAGATCGCGGACGTGGACCATGCCTTCGACCAGCACGTCGCTCAGTTCCACGAAGATGCCGAACTTGGTCACGCCCGTCACCACGCCACTGAATTGCTCGCCCAGATGCTGCCGGATGTATTCGACCTGCTTCAATTTCACCGACTCGCGCTCGGCTTCCACAGCGACGCGCTCGCGCTCGGAGCAGTGGTCACACGCAGCTTTTAGCTGCTCCTCGTTGGCGGCACTGCCGCCGGTTGCGTAGCGTTTCAGCAGACGGTGCGCCATCAGGTCGGGATAGCGCCGGATAGGGCTGGTGAAGTGGCTGTAGTATTTGAAGCCGAGGCCGTAGTGCCCGATGTTTTCGGTCGAGTAGACGGCTTTCGACATGGACCGTAGCGCCGCATTTTCGATGACGAAGGCTTCCGGCGTAGCTTTGATGTGCGACAGGAAGTTGTTCAGGTCCGTCGACGTCGCGTTGCCGTCGGTCAGCTTGAGGTTGTAACCGAACGCCTTGACGTATTCGGCCAGTTGACGGATGCGGTCGCCGTCGGGCTTGTCGTGGATGCGGTAGACGAACGGCTTTGCGTTTTTCTGCGCGGTGATGTGCTTGGCGACGGTGCGGTTGGCGAGCAGCATGAACTCCTCGATCAGCCGATTTGCTTCCATCCGCTCTTTGCGGACAATCTCTTTCGGGTTGCCGTCCTCATCCAGAATCACGCGGATCTCGGGCAGGTCGAAATCCACCGATCCCTGGCGCATCCGCTTTTTCGTCAGCATGCGGCCGAGGCGGGCCGCCGTGACCACGTCGCTTGCTACCGGGTTATCTGGATAGCCACCCTGAATCATGTTTTGCGCATCATCATAGGTGAGCCGCTGCTTCGAGTGGATGACGGTCTCGCGGATCTGATAGCCCTTCACCGCGCCGCGTGGCGAGACTTCCATGATGCACGAATATGTCAGCTTGTCCTCATGCGGGCGAAGCGAACAGACTTTATTCGACAGCTTCTCCGGCAGCATCGGGATAACGCGGTCCACCAGATAGACGCTTGTGCCGCGTTCGTACGCTTCCTGGTCGATAGTCGTGCCACGCTCCACGTAATAGCTCACATCCGCGATGTGGACGCCGACTTCGTAGTTGCCGTTGG
>DATGCC010000862.1:0-3211 GCA_035312345.1 Rhodothermales bacterium | reverse complement strand
ACCTTTTCGAGTCGATGCTGGGCGAGGAGGAACGGCTCATCATGGAGTCGGCGCGGGACTACGCGCAGGCCAGCCTGGAGCCGCGTGCGCTCGAAGGCAACCAGGACGAAGTCTTCCACAAGGACATCCCCCGCGAGATGGGCGAACTAGGTTTGCTGGGCGCGACGATCCCTGAGGAGTACGGTGGGGGCGGCGTCAGTTACACAGCCTATGGCCTCATCGCCCGTGAACTAGAGCGCGTCGATTCGGGCTACCGCTCGTTTGCCTCGGTGCAGTCGTCGCTGGTGATGCTGCCGATCTGGAAATTCGGGACCGAAGACCTGCGGCAGCGTTTTCTGCCCAAACTCGCCACGGCGGAACTCATTGGTTGCTTCGGCCTCACCGAACCGAACCATGGTTCCGATCCTGGATCGATGGAGACGACGGCGCTCAAAGTGGACGGCGGTTGGGTGCTCAACGGAGCCAAGATGTGGATCACCAACTCGCCCATCGCTGATGTAGCGGTGGTATGGGCCAAAGCCAAAGAAAACAAGAGCGACCCCGGCGTCATTCGTGGCTTCGTTGTGGAAAAAGACTTCGACGGCTACTCCGCTCCGAAGACGCACAACAAGATGTCGCTACGAGCGTCGATCACCGGCGAAGTCGTGCTGGATGATTGCTTCGTGCCGGACGAGAATGCCTTTCCCGAGGTGCGTGGCTTAAAAGGGCCGTTTACGTGCCTCAACAGCGCTCGCTATGGCATCGTATGGGGGGCGCTCGGTGCGGCAGAGGACTGCTACAACCGCGCCCGTCGCTATGTACTGGAGCGCCACCAGTTTGGCTACCCGCTGGCGTCCATGCAGTTGATCCAGACCAAGCTTGCCAACATGTTGACACAAATCACGCAGATGCAACTGCTGGCGTGGCGGCTCGGCAACCTGCACGACGAGGGGCAGGCCGTCCCAGCAATGGTGTCGCTTGCCAAGCGCAACAACTGTGGCACGGCGCTGGAAATTGCCCGCGTGGCTCGCGACATGATGGGCGGCAACGGCATCACCGGCGAGTATCGCGTCATCCACCACATGGTCAACCTCGAAAGCGTCAACACCTACGAGGGCACCTTCGACATCCATGGCCTCATCCTGGGCCGTAAGATCACCGGCATCCAGTCCTTTGTTCCGCGTGGCAACGATTTGCCCGCTGAGCAAGAAAAGACCCCGGCATCCAACAAAGAATTGGTAGACGCGGAGTAGAGGAACCCTCTCTTGTGTTATCCTGAACGAAGCATGGGGCGGAGCTTCGCCGTTGGGGCTTGTTTGGGCAGTGAGTGGCTTAGCTGTCCGTTGCGCCTTCGGCGTGTCATTGGTCATTGAGAAGCATGATCTACCGAATGACCAATGACGCGAACGAAGAGAGCCAATGACATGCGCGTAGCGCATTAATGACCGCACAGCGAGGACTCTTGAACCGTTTTTCGAGGTGCTGGGGTAGCGCTTCGTTACTGCACGACCACGTCTTCCCCCTGAACATGCACATTCTTGGTGATAAGCAACCCCGGCTCATTGTAGGTTCCAGGGGCCAGATCAATCGTGTCGCCTGGAGTGGCCTGATCAACCGCACGGGCTAGTGTAGCGCAGGGCGTAATGGGACTGGCACAGTCGTTCGTCGTGTCGCTTCCTGTGGTGGCTACGAAGCGCATACCAGGAACGGACGGTGCCGTGACGGGATAGCCCGTGTTATTAGCGAAGACATCGAAGATGGTGCTGATGTCTGTGCCGGAATAGCCCAGGTCGGCGGCGGCTTGCAAGACGGCGTTGGCGGCGTCAACATGGGTGGCGCTACAGCCGAGCGACATCACGCCGGTCCAGTGTGCACGGGCGGTCAAGTCCCGTCCCAGTTGCTCGAAGATGTCGATCATTGACGAGGACCAGTACTGGCCGCAGGTGTGCAGGCAGCCCCCGCCGGTGCCTGCTGGCCAGGTATTCGTGTCGTTCCAGTCGGTGACACGCCCGCCCCAGAACTCGTTATGGCCGTCCCAGCTAAACATCCAGTTGTACTCGGGATCTGCCGGGGTCCACTGCCCCAGGCTCAGGCTGTACTCAGAAGCCGCATAATCCCCGATGCCTTCGCTCAGGCCGTTCGATTGGGAGATACAGCCAGCAGCCCAGTCGTGCAAGCCATGGCCGAGTTCATGGATAACAACGTCGGCATCTTCCGCATCATCCACACCCCCTTCGCCAAAAGCGATGAGTTCAGTGCCGGAGAGGTAGTGCGAGTTGTCGGCTCCACTGAGGCCATGCGGGTCGAAGATGACCTCGCCGCCGTTGAGCGAAGGGAGGATGTTCAGGCCCAGCGTCTCGTTGAGGTACTTCATGTAGTGATCGACATGGTAATACGTATTGACCGCCTCGAAGCCATCCTGCTCGCGGGTAAAGTTAAACGCTGAACTGGCCTGTGCAAATAAGCCCTTGAAGGGGGCTTCCAGATCAACAATATGGGTACGGGGTCCATCCAGCGAGTGGATACCGGCGGTCAGGTCGATGTCTTCGAGCACCACGTTGAAGCGCTCGGCGGTCATCTGCGGCGAGTCGGCATCGCCATTATCGCTGAAGCCAGGGTCGCCGTATGTCGCCCCGGCTGAGGAGAGCGGGTCGGGGTCGAACACAAAGCCGCTTCCATCCACGGGCACCGCAACGACAACGGGCACTGGGGCACGCTTGGCTCGTTTTTTATCGTCCTCTTTATCAGGATACTGGTGGTAAACAGCGAGATCCTGGACTCGGAGGAGCGCGCCCGTCTGTGCATCGGTGAGCACTTCCCATTCACCTGACGGGGCAATGCTGGGCATCAGGCGCGACTGGTAAGCCAGGCGAGCCACGCCATTGTTGTAATAAACGATCAGTTTGGTTTCATCAAACTGCAATGTGCCACTTGGCTGGATGTGGTCCTGTGCTCTTTGCCGTGCTTGCTGCGCTGAAAAGGCCGGCGTGACATTATTCAGACTAATATCGGGCTTGTACTCATGGGCCACAAACGTGACAACGTTTTCGTTGTTGATGGTCACAGCAATGCGCCCGCCGAGAACCGGTACGCCACGGATCTGTTGCTCGAAACGCACCACATGACCAACGAGGCTGCGCTGCGTGCGTAGATGGATCAGGTCATTCAAATCCGGGTCGTTCAGATGCAGCAGATTGGCGTTGGCCTGGAGGTACTGCCGGGCCATCGCCTC
>DATGCC010000861.1:0-8522 GCA_035312345.1 Rhodothermales bacterium | reverse complement strand
CCCCCGAGAAACCCTGATCGACACTGTCTGGCCGGATGTGGTGGTGACGGACGATGTGTTGACGCGCTGCGTCTCCGAGTTGCGCAAGCTCTTCGACGACGATGCTCGCGCCCCGCACGTTATCGAAACCATCCCGCGCGTCGGTTATCGGCTGTTGGCTCCAGTCACAGCCCCGTATTCGGGCGACTCGTCGCTGCCCGCTGCCCCGGTGTTCGAGGTGGCTCCGTCGGTTGCCTTTCCCGAGGTAGCTCCACGGCAAACTAGGCCGACATGGCTCTGGCTGGGCCTGCTGCTCATCCTGTTACTGCTCGGCATTATCTGGTGGCAGGCGGCGCGCTCAGAATCGTCTGCTTTGCCACAGCCGCTTGTTACCAAACCGCTAACCAGCCTGCCGGGGCAAGAAACGATGGCGGCATTTGCGCCCGCTGGTGATCGTATCGCTTTCGCCTGGCAGCGCACCGACGCTACGCAGAGCGACATCTATGTCTCGCCATTTCCGTTGCTGCAACCGCTACAACTCACCAGCGATGCGGGCGACGAGCGGAGCCCTGTCTGGTCGCCGGATGGGCAGACGCTGGCTTTCATTCGGCGCACCCGCGATGAGTGTGGCCTTTTTACGATGCGTGCATTGGGCGGCCCGGCCCATCAGTTAGCTTCTTGCACGCCCGGCAGCCTGACAGAACTCTCCTGGTCACCCGATGGGCAGTGGGTCGCATTGAGCGACAAAGCAGCACCCGACGCGCCGTACACGGTGCATCTGGTTGATGTGGCGACGGGCGAGAAAAAGGCGCTTGCTTATTCTACAGAAGGCACGACGGGCGACTTCGACCCGCGCTTCTCGCCGGATGGCAAGGCGCTGCTATTCCAGCGTAGCCTGGGTGAGGGGCAGGCCGATCTTTTTCTTCTCACGCTTCAGGATTTGAGTCTGGAGCGTATTACCTCAGACAAAACCGGTATCGGTGGCTACACCTGGATGGCCGATGGAGAGTCCATCATCTTTTCCTCGAATCGAACAGGGATGCTCAGCTTGTGGCGCAAGCCGATGCCCGATGGCGAGCCTGTCTGGCTGGCGACGGGCCACGGAGCCATCCGGCCCACCCTCGCAGATCACCACCTGGTCTTTGAGGCGTGGAACACGGACACCAACATTTACCGATTGACGCTGGATGATTCATCGCCCACGTCGGTACCCATAAGCCCATCTACCCGCGCCGATGCCTATGCGCAGTACGCGCCTGATGGCCACCGCATCGTGTTTGTATCCAGTCGTTCGGGTGATCGCAACGTGTGGCTGGCCGATGGTGAGGGTGGCAATGCCACCCAACTGACCTTCCACGAGAACACCCAGGTCTTTGCCCCCGCGTGGTCGCCGGATGGCCACCGGATGGCCTACACGGTTTTCATAGATGGACAGGCGGATATTTTCGTCATTGATCAGCCCGGCACGGACCCACGCCGCCTCACGGCGAATGGCGCGAACGAAGTTTTTCCTACCTGGTCGCGGGATGGGCAGTGGATCTACTTCGGATCGAATCGTGGCGGCACCATGGATCTCTGGAAGCAGCCCGCAGGGGGTGGCGAGGCGGTACAGGTGACGACCGACGGTGGCTTCATCGCACGGGAGGCGACGGATGGGAAAACCATCTATTACACCAAAGAAGGAGCCACCGGACTCTGGCGCAAACCGCTGCCCGATGATGCTGAAACGCTCATGATTCCCGACTTCGACCTTTTCATGGCAACCAACTGGGCCGTACACGAGGACGCGATTTATTATGTCAACCGTTCCGATCCCTCCCGCGTCGTCCTCACCCGCTACGATCCGGCGACAGCCACTTCCTCAGAGGTCTTTACGCTCGGCCCTGTAGCCGTCTCGACCGGCTTTTCTATGACGCCAGATGGACAACATCTGCTCTTCGTCCAGACCGATCAGCGGGATGTGGATCTGATGATGATTGATATGTCAGAAGCGGAGGAATAGCTGTCAGGAAGCCGTCCGTGCCGCAACGCTGAGACACACGACGACGTTGATGACCCCGTGTAGAATCCACGGCCCGATAATCGAACTAGATTTGATGCGGAGCCAGCCTTTGAACAGGGCGATGACGAAAACGAAGATGAGCAGGCCCCACATTTCGGGCATAACCAGGAGGATGAACAGGTGGGGCAGCAGAAAGATGATCGCCTGCACCACATTCGCCCAGAGTAGCGAAAGACGACGACCGAGGCTCCCCGCAATGAGGCCACGAAACAGCAACTCTTCCGCAAACCCTGTCTTGATGATGCCATAGAGCAGCGCCATGATGATGGCCTGTCCAGTGAGGCCGAGGCCGTTGAAATCATGCTGTGCCGAGCCTTCGCGGGTGAAGGGTTCTATCGGCAGCGGCCAGATGAGAAGCACAGCAATGATTAGCAACGTAGCCAGCACGCTGTAGCCGATGTACCTCCCCTCGCCCACCTGCAAACCCGCCCGCTTGGCAATCTTGCCAAAGCCGCGTTTATGACGGATTTTGTGGTAGAGAAAATAGCCAAGAAAAGGAATACCTGCGAGGATGATGAGGTTCATCAAGGCCGACAGGAACGCATTGGCGAGCATAACTTTACCTCATTGTGACCGAAGTTCAGGCTTCTGTTACTTTGTGCGAACACCAGATTCCGCTAGCGGAATCTGGTAGATCCGCCCCCGACGCTCAACGTAGCGCGAAAAGAAAAGATAGGCCCCGTCGGGCGAGACGCTGGCGCAATACTCACCATCCTCTGTGTTGACCAGATTGTTGAGCGGCTCGGCGGCTTGCCAGGCTCCATCCACATTGTAGCTCACATAGAGGTCCGCATTGCCGTTCTCGTCGGTTCGGTAGAAAAGCAGATAGCTTTCGTCGGGTGCGACGTACGGACTCACATCGGGCAAGTCCGTGCTGATTGACTCCAGCTTTTCGAGATCATCATAAACGCCGCCCACCTCGTGGGCGCGAAACAGATCGTGCTCTCCACGCTCGCCGTCCCGCGCTGAGAAGAAATAGAGGGTGCCATCGGCTGTGATACTCGGATAACCTTCCTGACCGGATGAGTTGATAGCCGGGCCGGTATGTTGCGGCGTGCCCCAGCCGGTTGCAGTGCGCTCCACGTACCAGATGTCGTGGTTGAAGATATCTTCTTCGCCGCCTTCGGTCGGGCGCGTGGAGGCAAAGAAAAGCCGCTGCCCGTCGGGGGTTATGAAGGGGTCGAAGTCGCTGTAGCTGGTATCCGAAAAGGCCACCTGTTCGGCAGGTTGCCAGCTTCCATTTTCGAAGCGCGACTGGTAGAGGTGTGCATGACGCGTGCTGTCCATCCGGTTGAAATAGACGTTATGCCCGTCTGGCGAGAAGGCTACATTGCACTCGCGGCCTGTGGACACTGTCCCTGCGGCGAAGACCACAGGTCCCGTTACCGAATCACCCAGCGCATAGGGCGGCGGTGGTGTAGCTTGTGGCGGGTTTGGCTCGCAGCCCATGAGGGTGAGAACGAGCAGGCCAAGTAAAAGGAAGGGGGTCGTCAGTTTCGAAGTGGTCATCTTATTCATCCTCCGTCTGCAAGCTTTCAATCGTTTTCCAGGGTGTGAGCGGGAGGTGCTGCGCAGCGGTTTGCTCAGGAGCCACACCGACCCGCTGGACGGCCTGCCACACCTCGGTGGCGTAGGCCGTCGGTTCGTCGGCTCGCTGGATAAAATCGCTGGCCCAGAGGAAGTCTACCTCCGGTAGATAGGCGACAATCGCACCTTCGCTACCGATGCCGTCGATAGGAAAAAGCTGGACTTTGCCATCGGCCAACTTGTGCAACGCGTCAATGCCTATAAAGCGGAACATCACTTCATCGCGGCGCTGTTCGAGTAGATCCGGTTCCAGCGTCCAGCGTCGCTCGACCACCTGCCGCAGGAAATCCTCGGAGATGCTGTGCGACACAATCGTAGCGCCCTGCGCCACCCAGTAGCGCACCCCGGCAATGTGTGGCCAGGCCAGATCTGTCACCACCACCACGATGGGATGCTCGCCGGGAAACAGCTTCTGAACCCATTCATGATCGAGCCGAGCACGTTCCTCATTCTGTGTGGCCTCGAACATGTAGACGGTGCCGTCAATGAGCGCGACGGCCTCGGTATAGCCCCGGTTGACAAGCAGGTAGGTATCTGTCCCGACGCCCACCGTATCCGGCGGGATCGCTTGCAAGAACATGGGCGGTTGATCGGGAACAGGGGGCAGCGGGTCTGGCACGCGCAACGCAGGCGCTTCATCCTGGGCGATCAGTTCCATGGTGCCGATGGTCTGCGTTATCTCCGTTGCTCCATCCACGACGCGAAAGCTGGCACGGGGCACATGCATTGCGCCGAGCTTACCCCAGAGCGAATACTGATATTCCACATGCACCTGTCCCCACAGGTAATGCCGTTCCTGCGTATCAAGCTTGACCGGAAAGCCTGTTTTGGGGTCGAAGTAGAGCCGCTCGTTCGCCTCCTTGCCGGGCCGTGACAGCACGGTGCGCCAGTAATCGCGGTAGGTGCAGCGCTCGGCTACACGCACCTCTGGATCTGCCCGCCAATTCTTCAAGACCCCCAGGGCGTGGAGTTGATGGGGCGTGCCTACACCAGCGGGCATCGGTACCATCATCGTATCGCGCGTCATAAATGCCGACGCTGCTTTGTTGACGATGGGCGGATACGGATTGGGGCCATTGCCCGGAAAGACAGCCGTTGCCTCGGTGCGCTGGATACCTGTTTGCGGGTCGAGCCAGATCTCCGTTTTGCGCATGAGTGAAAAGAAGGGGGGATAGGTTCGCTCGGATTGATAATTCATCTCCACGCCGTCCATCGCTTGGAGATGAAGCACTTGGTCAGGGACGGCGTCCAGCCCGGTTACCTCCATGGCGCGTTGCAAGACGGCTTGCGCATCGGTGATCTCGGCGGCTTGGCAGGTTTCGTCGTTCGTAGAATTCGTGACAAGCTGCACGGCAACAGCTTCGGAGGATTGCGCTACCGTGGCAAGGATAATGAGTAGGTACAGCAGACGTCGCATCGTTTCTCACGGACAGATGATGAAAAGCACGCTGAAAGAGGGGGTAACTCTTTCGTGCGGCTTATGCTAGCGAGAAACGGTCTTAGAAGTCCTGAGAAGTGTCTAAAAGATGGGTGAGAAGAGGCTGATGATTGTTTGGGAACTAGCGTCGTAGCACCTCCGGCATCTCCTCTAGCCAGCCAATCTCAAGTACGCCCCACAGGCCGATAAGAATGGCTTCAGCGGCGTCGTGGCGGAGCGAAGTAGGGCGCGGGGCGTCGGCCCAGTCGATGATGCGACGGGCAAGGTCGTCGGCGGTTTGTTTGGCCCGGGCACTCCGGCGGTGTTCGCGCTGATGCAGCAGCCGTTCTCGCCAGCGGCCCGCGTCAATCTGCTGGGCCTGGATGGTCCGACGTTCGGCCTCGCGGATCCAGATCTCGGCCAGCGGCCCCCCGCCTTCTATGTTGAGCCATGCCAAGTCGGGTAGCTCTTTCAGCAAACCATACACCCCGCGTTTGAGACGGCTGCGCGAACCGAAGTTCTGCGAACGGTACCAGCGGAGCCGCCCATCGCCGCCGTAGAGGGCGAGGCCGGTACGCAATCCCAGGTCGACGGCCAGCAATGAGGGCATCAGGCGTTTCTCCGTTTCGGAGCGCCCATAAAACAGCCCGCCCCCCCGAAAGGTGACGGGCTCGGGTGACGCAGCAAATGAAAACGCAACGCCGGTTCAGGCATAGGCCCCGGAGAATTCCAGGATCACGGGATCGACCAGCCGGGCGAAGTCGGGGTACGACATCTTGATGAGTTCCGTGTGTGACCCCGCGTTGAAGGCGATCTGCTCGTCTTCGGTAAGGCGGGCCGCGACGAACACATCCATGTCGTAGAGGTTGCCGAAGGGCGGCATGGCCCCTGCTTCACAGTCGGGGAAGAGGTCTTTGAATGCCTCTTCGGGCGCCAGTTCAATCTCCTTGGCCCCGGTTGCCTCTTGCAGCAAGTCGAAATCGACCTGATACGATGCGGGCAGGACGGCCATCGCCATGGTGCCATTGAGCGTGATCATCACGGTCTTGGCGAGTTCCTGGCCGGGGATGTGCGCCGAAGCGGCCACCTCCTGTGCCGTGTAGGCCCGCGAGTGTTTGATGGTCACGTACTTTACGCCGTGCTCATCCAGAAAAGCTTTGAGTTTTTGTACAGGCATGGTCCCCACCTCTTGTGTCTGGTTAGCAATACCGCGCCCGGCGGCCTGCTCTTCCGTCCCGAGGTCGCGGGCACAGACGATTTCTGTTTTATAAACCTTTAGGGGAAAGAGGTTGCGAGAGAAACGCCTTGCCAGCTCTGATATAGCCCCGTCTCCACACGGTATTCTTCTGGCATCACCGGAGGGAATTCACGGCTGGGCTCTACGTCCTGCGCTTTCAACTCCCCGTGCTTCTTCGAGCAAAGCAAAGACCCCCTCGCGTTGCGTCAGGACGAGGAGCAGCAAGAGGTCGCCGGGCGCGGCCCAGTCGAGGGCAGCCTGCACGGCGTCGAGACAGGAATCGGTGCGGAGGATCGCGTCGGCGTCGGCTCCGAGTTGCAGGAGTTCATCGCGCAGGATACCGGGGACTTCGCCTTCGGCCCGCCCGCGTTCGTAGCCGGGCAGGTCCATCAAGACCACACAGTCCGGTGCCGCTTGCCACGCCGCCCGCGCCAGGTTGCGGATGTCTTCGTCGCTGCGGTCGCCCGCCTGCCCCAGCGTCACGAGTCGCCGTTTCGCTGGGATGCGGCTGACGGTGTCGATGAGGGCCGCGATGCCATGCGGGTTGTGCGCGAAGTCGACCAGCACCTGCGCTCCGTCAATCTCGAAGAAATTGGTGCGCCCTGGATTGTCGGACGGATCGTTTCGAAAAGCCCGCAGGCCGTTGGCGATGGTGGTGCTATCGAGGCCAAGGATTTTGGCGAGGCTCACCGCGCCGAGGCTGTTGGCGATGTTGTGCCTCGCTGCGCCATTCAGCGTGATGGGGATCTCCGAGACGGGCAGCAGGGCTTCTTCGCCGTTCTCGTCCGCAAAGACGACAGTGTCGTTGCGCACAAAGCAGGCACGTTTGTCGGCTTGTCGGTGTGCCTGTACGAAGGGATTTTCGGCCTCAATGCTGAACCAGCAAAGTTCGGTGGTAAGGTGTTCGGCGCGCTGGGTGAGCACCGGGTCGTCTGCGTTGAGCACCAGCAGCCCCCCCTCACGCACGGCGCGGTTGACCACGAGCTTGGCCCAACTCAGATCGTCCAGTGTCTCGATGCCGTACTCGCCCAGGTGATCTTCGGCCACATTGGTGACGAGCGCAGCGACGGCGCGCTCCACCGGCAGCCCTCGCCGCAACATCCCGCCGCGTGCGACTTCGAGCAGGGCCACATCCACGTTTGGATGGCGCAGCAGCGTCCGTGCCCCACCCGGCCCCGAAAAGTCGCCTGCTTCGATAATCTCGTCGCCGACCTTGATGAAGTCGGTAGAGGTAAGGCCGGGTGTTTTGCCGGCCTCTTTGCACAGCCGCGCCAGCAGCCGCACCGTTGTCGATTTGCCGTTGGTGCCTGTCACCAGCACGACGGGGATATCGTGGACGGCTTCCCAGTCTACAGTTTCGGGATCAGGTGCTTCGTCCACCGGCCAGCTTTGCGATCCCGTGCCCAGCCCGACCGACACGACATCGTCATCCACCAGGAAGCTGACATCGTGCTCATCCGCTGCCGCCCGCAACCGTAGCAAGGCAGGCCGCCGTTCCTTGTCGATAAAGCCTTGCAGCCGTGCCACGACCGATGCTTCTTCTTCCTCTAGCTCTTCGCCCTGCACGTCGGCGACTGCTGCCTGCCATGCTGCTTCGTTTACTTCGGTGGCGGCGTACAGCGCGTCGATGGGAGCGGTGAAGGCGAGGCTCGCGCCGCCGGGAAAGGTCCGCACCGCCGTCTTTTCCTCGTTCCACTCGACGGTATCCAGCAAGCGCCGGGCATGACGCTGCCACGCGGCGATGACCTTGTCCGCTGCAAACTCACCAATCTCGACTTCGAGAATCGCCCCGGCGCGGTCGAGTAGCAGGTTGGGCCCGGTGAGGCGACGACTATCGGTCATAGTGAGGGTCATGGGGCTGCGTGTTGGGACGGAATGGGTGTCTGCTTTTTTGCCAAACAGTTCCCGAATATAGAAAGGGGAGGCCGCGTGTAGGACACGGCCTCCCCTTTTTCTTGCCCTTTTCGCCTCGGTTATTTCAGGAGGGTCATCACACGTGCCGGGCCTGGTTGTTGGTCGAGGATCAACCGGTAGAAATAAACACCCGACGGGAGGCGGCGGCCTGTGGCATCGCGCCCGTCCCAGCGTTCCTGGAACAATCCCGTTGTTTTCGTGGCATCGACCAGCGTTGCGACCTCGCGGCCCAGCCCGTCATAAATGCGGAGCTGCACATGGCCTGCCTGGTTGATGTCGTACCGAATAATCGTCTCTGGGTTGAATGGATTGGGGTAGTTGCCGTG